>NZ_JACFSE010000019.1:0-4396 GCF_016100545.1 Gilliamella sp. W8128 | reverse complement strand
TGGTGGTCGTACCCGGGTAACAAATACCGAAGCACTACTCTGGATATCCCTTTCTGATGGTAGAACATTTACTCCCACAACCAATGATTCAAGAAACCATCCTATCGAGTTACCTGTTGCTGGTCAGAGTTTTAAGGATATTGGTATGTTAGTACCAACGAATACGTATACTGATTCTATTGCATTAAGTTCACTTATTGGCACACCGTATAATTATTGGGGGGATGATGATGGTGATGGTCAGGGAGTTTATTATGGTATCACCGTTACAGGTAATTTAAGCTTATCGATTGTTGATAAAGACGATAATCCTGTTGCCCGTAATGAAGTACTGACTATTTGTAAAGCGCCATATAAATTAACCTTATCTAGTGATAGCGGTAGATTAAAAACACCTTATGGTGTGCCTAATGAAAGTCGTTTTAGTGCAAGTAATGCCACTTATTATATTAATCCTAAGGCATCGCCAGTGGTTTGCTTTGTAAGACCTAACTTATATAGGGGT
Source organism: Gilliamella sp. W8128 (assembly GCF_016100545.1). Classification (NCBI taxonomy): domain Bacteria; kingdom Pseudomonadati; phylum Pseudomonadota; class Gammaproteobacteria; order Orbales; family Orbaceae; genus Gilliamella; species Gilliamella sp. W8128. Next base: position 3,891 of record NZ_JACFSE010000019.1, on the reverse strand, counting down.
GGTCTTTCTGCTGCCGTTTGGAATCCTAGAAATGGTTTTCTACCACAGTCAGTTACGCCATCGTCTTATGGTTTAAACTTCCCGACTACTGGTGCTAATAATTTGTATTTTGATTTAGATATTGGTGGTAGTAATCAGGCCTTATCTTGGGCTACGGTTTCTCATGGTGGTATTACGGCGACGATGACCGATTCAACAAATACCAGCGTTAAAGTCACCCTAACTGGTCCTGCCGTTACAGACCCTAATCAATGGTACTCAGAAAATCCAGATAGAGTCGACAGACCATCTTTACCGCAGGTATTTGAGTTAGTCGGTCGTGATAGCAGTGGTAATGCGGTGGTCAAATATGGATTTGAGTTAAAGCAGTGGTTTGTTAATAGTGGTAATAATGAAAAGAACCATTCTAGTGTGGAATCTTGGTGTAATAATATTGGATACCATCTCCCAAATGTCAGGGATTTAACTAATGCGTCTTGTCGGGAACTTAATTCAGGAGACGCTTGTAACGGTCTAGTAGAGGCAACGCCTTCGTCACCTGATGGTTGGTACCAGCGTCACATTGGTGGAGGATTTTTCGCGGAATGGGGGATGGTGGAGACTTACTTTGGTGCCAATTTTCCCGGCCTCGGCTCCGGCGCCGGCGGCACTTGGACGTTTAAATATTGGACGCAAGATATGGTAGTTAGTACTCAAAGGTTTTTTTATGTTAACACGCGTTATGGTTCGATGTCTTACGATGATTGGTACAACTCCATAAGGGGCGGCGGAGCCTGTGTCTATCCTTAGCTATTATTTCTTAGTTCTTAGGTATTGAAGCTGAGGATAGAAAAATAACGTTAGGACGTTAAACAATCATTGCCCAGCCAAGGCAATAAGGCTGACAAAGTGGGCAATAAAAGCGATTTTGTGGTGCGACATTCGCAACGTGCTGACAACTGAGTGAGGTTAGCATGGCAAACAGGGATGTTTGGCAAGGAGCGTTAAAAGCGAACGCAGGCGGAAGGCAGTCACGCAGTGACCACTTGCGTGGTCGCCGCGGGAGATGGTAAAGAGGGTTGGCGCCAACCCTCTTAACTCGGACGTAATCACCGCATAGAAACAACCGCAAAACTGCAAACGTCCGAAACACAAACAACTAAAAAATAAAGAACTAAAAAATTTTGAGGAGAGGGGTTTTTAAAGCCCAAAAATCCCCCTAAAGTTTCTCCGAAATTGGTTTTAAAACTAAAATTAGCTTGCTATAAACATAAGAGTTTATTTTGGCAAATAAGTTTGGTGTATTTAATTTAGCGACATTCGCAACGTGCTGACAACAGAGTGAGGTTAGCATAGCAAACAGGGATGTTTGCCAAGGCGGTGCTTTGTCAGGAACAAATCACAGCCGGTGCGTTAAGACCGAACGAAGACGGAAGGCAGTCACATCGTGACCACTTGCGTGGTCGCCGCGGGAGATTGTAAAGAGGGTTCGCGCCAACCCTCTTAACTCGGACGTAATCACCGTATAGAAACAACCACAAAACAACAAACGTCCGAAACTCAAAGAATAAAAAATTTTGAGGAGAGGGGTTTTTGAAACTTAAATTCCTACTTATTGCTAACCCTTTTTTTTGACTTAAAATAAAATTTTTAAAAATCAATATGTTGAAAAACCGCTTAAAAAAAGGGTTTCTAATAGTAAAATTGCGCTTTGCCTTTTTACCAACTGCATTTATAGTATATTGAATTCTAGTTCACTACCGTGTAGGTAGTTTAGAAAAACCCGGCAATTCGACGTTGCGAATTAATGATGTTCACTACCGTGTAGGTAGTTTAGAAATATAAAAGATAAATTTTCTTTAATAAAAATTGGTTCACTACCGTGTAGGTAGTTTAGAAACATTCAATAGCAGCTTCTCCATTTTCCAATTTGTTCACTACCGTGTAGGTAGTAAGAAATATATAAGTGGCGGTATAATCAAGAAATACACTGCTTATTGAGTAGGTTAAAAATGGTGATTTTTAAAGAGGGAATAAAGGGGATATTATTTCTAATAAACAACAAATAACCGATGCTGTTTTCGGGCTAGCAGTATTCTTCTTTACAAAAGTTAACAATTAAACCATCAAAAAAAGTTGCATGGTTTTTTGCAATCACTATACTTTTATAGCATATTTATACGAATGGATAAATTTTATGCCATTAGGCTTAAAATTTTAAATAAATCATAAAATTGGATTGACAAGGATATCTGATATGGATTATAATTTTCAACACACAACACACAACACACAACCTGCCCAACCTATAATTTCACCTTTCTAAAGTTAAGCTCACACCGTTTATTATTTCACCGCAGTTTATTATTTCGACAATTTCCAAAATTTCCGAAATTCCGGCAAAATTTTTCAAAATTTCTTGGTTTCGCCTGTTTATCTCGGCCGATGGTTTTGGTATTGACCGTGGTTGTATTACAGTCTATCTCTTTTACTAATTATGCATTAACCACAAAAACGACCAATATTATTTATGGCTCCGCCCCATATTTAACCTTTGATGGTGGTCGCACCCGGGTAACAAATACCGCAGCGCTACTTGGGATATCGCTTTCTGATGGTAGAACATTTACTCCCACAACCAATAATTCGAGTTATTACAATCCTATCGAGTTACCAGTTGCTGGTCAGAGTTTTAATGATATTGGTATGTTAGTACCAACAGATACTGATTCTATTGCATTAAGTTCACTTATTGGCACACCGTATAATTATTGGGGGGATGATGATGGTGATGGTCAGGGAGTTAATGGTGTCACCGCTACTGGTAGTTTAAATTTATCTATTGTCGATAAAAATAATCAAGCTGTTACCCGTAATGAAGTACTGACTATTTGTAAAGCGCCATATAAATTAACCTTATCAAATAGTGAAGGTATATTAAAAACACGTTATGGTGTGCCTAATGAAAGTCGTTTTACGGCAGGTAATGCTACTTATTATATTAATCCTAAGGCATCGCCAGTGATTTGTTTTGCAAGACCTAACTTGGAACCCCGTAATAGTTCTGGTCCTGCTAACATATGGAACATTGATAAAGGTTTTCTAACACAGGGTTATTATGGTGAAAACTTCCCGACTACTGGTGGTGATAATTTGTTTTTTGATTTAGATATTGTTGGTAGTAATCAAGCCTTATCTTGGGCTCCGGTTTCTCATGGTGGTATTACGGCGACGATGACTGATTCAACAAGTACCAGCGTTCGAGTCACCCTAACTGGTCCTGTTGCTACACCATCGCAATGGCGTTCAGATAATCCAGGTCAAATCGCCAGACCATCTTTACCGCAGACATTTGAGTTAGTCGGTCGGGATAGCAGTGGTAATGCGGTGGTCAAATATAGATTTGTGTTAAAGCAGTGGTTTGTTGATGGTGGTGGTTTTGAAGGTACCCCTTCTAGAGCATCATCTTGGTGTCGTAGTTTTGGATACCGTCTCGTAGGTATCCAGGATGCAACTAGTGCGCGAGCTAATATTTCTTCCAAGCATTACATTGGTGGAGGATTTTTTGCGGAATGGGGGGGAATGAACTATTACACTGGTTCCAAGTTCAGAAGCGGAGGCTATTGGACGAATACTAGGGTGAATAATCGTAGTGTGTTCTTGCTAGTTTTCGGGAACAGTGGTCGTCTTGTAGGCATTAATGAGAATTACGTCTACCCCCCACTTTGTGTCTATCCTTAGCTATTATTTCTTAGTTCTTAGGTATTGAAGCTGAGGTAAGAAAAATAATGTTAGGACGATAAAAAGCGATTTTGTGGCGCAACATCCGCAATGTGCTGACAACTGAGAGAGGTTAGCATGGCAAACAGGGATGTTTGCCAAGGCGGTGCTTTGTCAGGAACAAATCACAGC
>NZ_JACFSE010000018.1:0-4665 GCF_016100545.1 Gilliamella sp. W8128 | reverse complement strand
ACAGGGATGTTTGCCAAGGCGGTGCTTTGTCAGGAACAAATCACAGCCGGTGCGTTAAGAGCGAACGAAGGCGGAAGGCAGTCACGCAGTGACCACTTGCGTGGTCGCCGCGGGAGATTGTAAAGAGGGTTCGCGCCAACCCTCTTAACTCGGACGTAATCACCGTATAGAAATAACCACCAAACAACAAAACGTCCGAAACTCAAACAACCAAAAAAATTGAGGAACGAGGTTTTTAAAGCCTAAAAATCCCCCTAAAGTTTCCCCGAAATTGGTTTTAAGCGAGTAATTAAGCGGTAATATTACATTAATCTTTACAAAAGTTAACAATTAAACCGCCAAAAAAAGTTGCATGGTTTTTTGCAATCACTATACTTTTATAGCATATTTACACGAATGGATAAATTTTATGCCATTAGGCTTAAAATTTTAAATAAATCATAAAATTGGATTGACAAGGATATCTGATATGGATTATAATTTTCAACACACAACACACAACACACAACCTGCCCAACCTATAATTTCACCTTTCTAAAGTTAAGCTCACACCGTTTATTATTTAACCGCAGTTTATTATTTCGACAATTTCCCAAATTTCCCAAATTTCAGCAAAATTTTTCAAAATTTCTTGGTTTAGCCTGTTTATCTCGGCCGATGGTTTTGGTATTAACCGTGGTTGTTTTACAGTCTATCTCTTTTTCTAATTATGCATTAACCACTAAAACGACCAATATTATTTATGGCTCAGCCCCTTATTTAACCTTTGATGGTGGTCGTACCCGGGTAACCAATACCGAAGCGCTACTCGGGATATCCCTTTCTGATGGTAGAACATTCACCCCCACAACCAATAATTCGAGTTCAACTAATCCTATTGAGTTACCTGTTGCTGGTCAGAGTTCTGCGGATATTGGTACGTTAGTACCAACGAATACTAATTCTATTGCATTAAGTTCACTTATTCGCGCACCGTATAATTATTGGGGAGATGATGATGGCGATGGTCAAGGAGTTAATGGCGTCACCGCTACCGGTAGTTTAAATTTATCTATTGTTGATAAAGACAATAATCGTGTTGCCCGTAATGAAGTACTGACTATTTGTAAAGCGCCATATAAATTAACCTTATCTAATGGTGAAGGTAGATTAACAACACGTTATGGAGTACCTAATGAAAGTCGTTTTAGTGCAGGTAATGCCACTTATTATATTAATCCTAATATATCATCGCCAGCGATTTGTTATGCAAGACCTAACTTAAGGGGTAGTGGTATTTCTGCTGCCATTTGGAACCCTGATAAGGGTTTTCTAACCCAGTCAGTTACGCCATCGTCTTATAGTTTAAACTTCCCGACTACTGGTGCTCATAATTTGTTTTTTGATTTAGATATTAGTGGTGTTAGTCAGGCCTTATCTTGGGCTCCGGTTTCTCTTGGTGGTATTACGGCGACGATGACCGATTCAACAAGTACCAGCGTTCGAGTCACCCTAACGGGTCCTATTGCTCCATCATCGCAATGGCAAGTACAATATCCTAGAGTCGCTAAACCATCATTACCGCAGGTATTTGAGTTAGTTGGTCGTGATAGCAGTGGTAATGCGGTGGTCAAATATGGATTTGTGTTACGGAAGTGGTTTGTTAATCGTAGTAATTATGTAAGTACGGGTATTGAACTGTCAAATTGGTGTATTTATGCGGGATACGTTCTCCCAAGGGTCAAGGATTTAGTTAATGTGTCTTGTCCATGGCGTGTTACCAAACCTTTGCAGTGTGGAGATTTTGTAGGGATAAATTCTACGTCTGCGTCACCTGATAATCGCTCTAGACGTCACATTGGTGCAGGATTTTTCTCGGAATGGGGGGATATGCGCTATTACAGGGGTGCCAACTTCCAAAGAGGGGCCTATTGGACGAAGACTGTGTATAGCCCTAATGATCTTAGTGATAATGTTAGTTATGTGGTCAATTACGATGGTGCTATGGGATACTCTAATCCTAGGGAACGACATGACAACCTTGTCGGACTCTGTGTCTATCCTTATCCTCGTTAGCTATTATTTCTTAGTTCTTAAGTATTGAAGCTGAGGATAAAAAAAATAACGTTAGGGTGTTAAATAATCATTGCGCCCTGCCAAGGCAATGGCGTTGACGTTGACGAAGTCGGCGATAAAAACGATTTTGCGGTGCGACATTCGCAATGTGCTGACAACTGAGTGAGGTAAGCATGGCAAACAGGGATGTTTGGCAAGGAGCGTTAACAGCGAACGCAGGCGGAGGGCAGTCACATCGTGACCACTTGCGTAGTCGCCGCGGGAGATGGTAAAGTGGGTTGGCGCCAACCCTCTTAACTCGGACGTAATCACCGTATAGAAACAACCGCAAAACAACAAACGTCCGAAACTCAGCGAACCAAAAAAATTTTGAGGAACGGGATTTTTAAAGCTAAAATCCATCCAATAAATCGCTAACGTTAGTTATAACATCAGCTAGTAACCAAAAAAATTTGCGGAACGAGGTTTTTAAAGCCTAAAAATCCCCTAAAGTTTCTCCGAAATTGGTTTTAAAGAAGTAATTAAAACGTAATATTACATTAATCTTTACAAAAGTTAACAATTAAACCGCCAAAAAAAGTTGCATGGTTTTTTCCAATCACTATACTTTTATAGCATATTTGTACGAATGGATAAATTTTATGCCGTTAGGCTTAAAATTTTAAATAAATCATAAAATTGGATTGACAAGGATATCTGATATGGATTATAATTTTCAACAAGCAACAAGCAACAAGCAACCTGCCCAACCTATAATTTCACCTTTCTAAAGTTAAGCTCACACCGTTTATTATTTCACTGCAGTTTATTATTTCAGCAATTTCCAAAATTTCCGAAATTCCGGCAAAATTTTTCAAAATTTCTTGGTTTAGCCTGTTTACCTCGGCCGATGGTTTTGGTATTAACCATGGTTGTATTACAGTCTATCTCTTTTGCTAATTATGCATTAACCACTAAAACGACCAATATTATTTATGGCTCAGCACCATATTTAACCTTTGATGGTGGTCTTACTCGGGTGACAAATACCGAAGCGCTACTCAGGATATCCCTTTCTGATGGTAGAACATTTACTCCCACAACCACTAATTCAAGAGACAATCCTATCATTTTACCTGTTGATGGTCAGAGTTTTAATGATATTGGTATGTTAGTACCAAGGAATACTGATTCTATTGCATTAAGTTCACTTATTGGCACACCGTATAATTATTGGGGTGATGATGATGGCGATGGTCAAGGAGTTAATGGTGTCACAGCTACCGGTAGTTTAAATTTATCCATTGTCGATAAAAATAATCAAGCTGTTGCCCGTAATGAAGTACTGAGTATTTGTAAAGCGCCTTATAGACTAACGTTATCTAATACTAACGGTACATTAACAACACGTTATGGAGTACCTAATGAAAGTCGTTTTAGTGCAAGTAATGCCACTTATTATATTAAACCTAAGGCAGCGCCAGTGATTTGTTTTGCAAGACCTAGCGCATATGGTGGAAAAGGTCTTTCTGCTGCCGTTTGGCAATCTGGTAAGGGTTTTCTACCACAGTCAGTTACACCATCGTCTTATGGTTCAAACTTCCCGACTACTGGCGCTAATCTTATGAGGTTTGATTTAATTATTGCCGGCACTAATCAGGCCTTATCTTGGGCGCCGGTTTCTCATGAAGGTATTACGGCGACGATGACCAATTCAACAAGTACCAGCGTTCGAGTCACCCTAACGGGTCCTGTTGCTACACGCTCGCAATGGCAATCAGAAAATCCAGGTAGAATCGATAGACCATCTTTACCGCAGACATTTGAGTTAGTCGGTCGTGATAGCAGTGGTAATGCGGTGGTCAAATATGGTTTTGTGTTAAAGCAGTGGTTTGTTAATCGTGGTGATTATCTAAGTAACTATTCTAGTGTGGAATCTTGGTGTAATAAGATTGGAGGATACCGTGTTCCAAAGGTCAAGGATTTAACTAATGCGACTTGTCAGGGAGAGCATTCAGGTGCTTGGTGTCAAGGAGGTGCAGTAGGTGCAACGCCTTCGTCACCTGATAATTACTATCGGCGTCACATTGGTGCAGGATTTATCACGGAATGGGCGAGTATGAGCAATTACGCTGGTGCCAACGGCAGCGGTGGGAGGTTTAGATATTGGACACAAGATAGGGTGGGTAGTACTCAAAGGTTTTTTTATGTTTACTCGGTTGAAGGTGAGGTTGCTGGGGCGTCTTCCGAGAATGGGAATGGGGATATCAACAACAAACATGGCGGAATCTGTGTCTATCCTTAGCTATTATTTCTTAGTTCTTAGGTATTAAAGCTGAGGATAAGAAAAATAACGTTAGGGCATTAAATAATCATTGCCCTGCCAAGGCAATGGCGCTGACGAAGAGGGCGATAAAAAGCGATTTTGTGGTGCGACATTCGCAACGTGCTGACAACTGCGTGAGGTTAGCATGGCAAACAAGGATGTTTGGCAAGGAGCGTTAACAGCGAACGAAGGCGGAAGGTAGTCACATCGTGACCACTTACGTGGTCGCCGCGGGAGATTGTAAAGAGGGTTGGCGGCAACCCTCTTAACTCGGACGTAATCACCGTATAGAAACAACCACAAAA
>NZ_JACFSE010000017.1:0-4717 GCF_016100545.1 Gilliamella sp. W8128 | reverse complement strand
TTTCTATACGGTGATTACGTCCGAGTTAAGAGGGTTGGCGCCAACCCTCTTTACAATCTCCCGCGGCGACCACGCAAGTGGTCACTACGTGACTACCTTCCGCCTTCGTTCGCTGTTAACGCACCGGTTGTGATTTGTTCCTGACAAAACACAGCCTTGCCAAACATCCCTGTTTGCCATGCTAACCTCTCTCAGTTGTCAGCACATTGCGAAAGTCGCGCCACAAAATCGCTTTTATCGCCCTAACGTTATTTTTCTTATCCTCAGCTTCAATACCTAAAAATTAAGAAATAATAGTTAAGGATAGACACAGAGTCCATAGCCGTTGGTGGTGTCTCTAAAATTACCGGGAAGTTTCACCGAACCCATTTTCGATTCAACCATAAAAGGCACTAAATAATCACGACCACCTCTATCTCGCGTCCGAACCCTATCTTGCGTCCAAAAAAAGACATTTTGGTTGAAGTTGGCTCCAGTGTAATAGTCCATTATCCCCCATTCCGAGAACAATCCTGTACCAATGTGACGCCAGTACCGATTATAAATTGCCTCAGGCTTTGCACCTTCACAACTAGATGCCACTTGACGACGACAATTCGCACTAGTTAAATCCTTGACCTTAGGCAGACGGTATCCTCCAATCTTATTACACCAAGATTCCGTGCTAGAATAGGTATAAACGTTCCTATTTCCACGATTAACAAACCAGTGCTTTAACTCAAAACCATATTTAACCACCGCATTACCATTGCTATCACGACCGACTAACTCAAATACCTGCGGTAAAGATAGTCTGTCGATTTGACCTGGATTATCTGAACTCCATTGCGATGGTGTAGCAACAGGACCTGTTAGAGTAACTCGAACGCTAGTACTTGTTGAATCGGTCATCGTCGCCGTAATACCACCATGAGAAACCGGAGCCCAAGATAAGGCCTGACTAGTGCCGGCAATAAGTAAATCAAAATACAAATTATGAGCACCAGTAGTTGGGAAGTTTAAATCATAAGACGATGGCGTAACTGACTGTGGTAGATAACCCTTAACAGGGCTCCACATGTAAGGAAAAGCAAGATAGACACCTGCACTGAATTCCAAGTTAGGTTTAGCAGAACAAATTACTGGCGATACTTTAGGATGAATATAATAAGTGGCATTACCTGCCGTAAAACGACTTTCATTAGGTACACCATAACGTGTTGTTAATCTACCGCTAGTATTAGATAACGTTAGTTTATAAGGCGCTTTACCGTCACAAATAGTCGGCACTTCATTACGGGCAACAGGATTTCTGAATTTATCAATAATAGCTAAATTTAAACTACCAGTAGCGGTGACACCATTAACTCCCTGACCATCGCCATCATCATCACCCCAATAATTATACGGTGTGCCAATAAGTGAACTTAATGCAATAGAATTAGTATCCGTTGGTACTAACATACCAATATCATTAAAACTCTGACCAACAACAGGTAACTCGATAGGATTGGCTAAACTTGAATTATTGGTTGTCGGAGTAAATCTTCTTCCATCAGAAAGGGATATCCCGAGTAGTGCTTCGGTATTTGTTATCCGGGTACTACCACCATCGAAGGTTAAATATGGGGCTGAGCCATAAATAATATTGGTCGTTTTAGTGGTTAATGCATAATTAGCAAAAGAGATAGACTGTAATACAACTACGGTTAATACCAAAACCATCGGCCGAGGTAAACAGGCTAAACCAAAAAATTTTGAAAAATTTTGCCAGAATTTCGGAAATTTTGGAAATTGTCGAAATAATAAACTGCAGTGAAATAATAAACGGTATGAGCTTAACTTTAGAGAGGTGAAATTATAGGTTGGGCAGGTTGCTTGTTGCTTGTTGAAAATTATAATCCATATCAGATATCCTTGTCAATCCAATTTTATGATTTATTTAAAATTTTAAGCCTAACGGCATAAAATTTATCCATTCGTATAAATATGCTATAAAAGTATAGTGATTGGAAAAAACCATGCAACTTTTTTTGATGGTTTAATTGTTAACTTTTGTAAAGATTAATGTAATATTACCTCTTAATTACTCGCTTAAAACCAATTTCGAAGAAACTTTAGGGGGATTTTTTGGCTTTAAAAACCCCGTTCCTCAATTTTTTTGGTTCGCTGAGTTTCGGACGTTTTGTTGTTTTGTGGTTGTTTCTATACGGCGATTACGTCCGAGTTAAGAGGGTTGGCGCGAACCCTCTTTACAATCTCCCGCGGCGACCACGCAAGTGGTCACGATGTGACTGCCTTCCGCCTTCGTTCGCTCTTAACGCTCCTTGCCAAACATCCCTGTTTGCCATGCTAACCTCACTCAGTTGTCAGCACATTGCCAATGTCGCGCCACAAAATCGTTTTTTATCGCCCTAACGTTATTTTTATCCTCAACTTCAATACCTAAGAACTAAAGAATAATAGTTAAGGATAGACACAGAGTCCGTAATTGGGGAAGTGATAATCGTTATATATCGTACCATCCAACGAGTTAACCACAAAAAAACGATAAGGATTACCACCCACACTATCTTGCGTCCAATGGCCGTATGCGAAGTAGGCATCAGCGTATCCGAAGTGGGCATTAGCGTAATAGCGCATATCCCCCCATTCCGAGAAAAATCCTGCATCAATGTGACGACGGGAAAACTTACTAGGTGACGAAGGCTTTGCACTTTCTGCACCTTCACACACATCTTGAGTCTGCCAGTCCCGCCATGGTTGACAAGTCACATTAGTTAAATCACTGACCGTTGGGAGACGGTATCCAATATTATTACACCAAGATTTCGTACTAAGATAGGAATAAGAAATTTCACCACGACTAACAAACCATTGCTTTAACTCAAATCCATATTTGACCACCGCATTACCACTGCTATCACGACCAACTAACTCAAATACCTGCGGTAAAGATAGTCTGTCGATTTCACCTGGATTATTTGAAGACCATTGCGATGGTGTAGCAACAGGACCCGTTAGGGTGACTCGAACGCTGGTACTTGTTGAATCGGTCATCGTCGCCGTAATACCACCATGAGAAACCGGAGCCCAAGATAAGGCCTGATTAGTGCCGGCAATAACTAAATCAAAATACAAATTATTAGCACCAGTAGTCGGGAAGTTTGAACCATAAGACGATGGCGTAACTGACTGTGGTAGAAAACCCTTCCCATAACGGTACCATTTGCCAGCAGAGTCAGCAGGAATACCAAACCCACTTAAGTTAGGCATTACATAACAAATCACTGGCGATGATTCTTTCTTAGGATTAATATAATAAGTGGTACTCCTTCGCTCAAAACGAGTTTCATTAGGCACACCATAACGTGTTGTTAATCTACTTTCAAAATTAGATAAGACTAATTTATATGGCGCTTTACAAATAGACAGCACTTCATTACGGGCAACACGAAAACCGTCTTTATCAAAAATATCTAAATATAAACCACCGGTAGCAGTGACACCATTAATCCCCTGACCATCACCATCATCATCCCCCCAATAATTATAGGGTGATGCAATAAGAGAATTTAATTCGATTAAATTTTTATCAGTTGGTATCAACATACCAATATCATTAAAACTCTGACCAGCAACCGGTAACTCGATAGGATTGTCTAAACTTGAATCATTGGTTGTCCGAGTAAATGTTCTTCCATCTGAAAGGGATATCCTGAGTAGCGCTTCAGTATTTGTTACCCGAGTACTACCACCATCGAAGGTTAAATAAGGCGCTGAACCTTGAATAACATAAATCGTTTTAGCGGTTAATGCATGATTAGCAAAAGAAATAGAAAGTAAAACAACCACGGTTAATATGAAAACCATCGGCCGAGATAAACAGGCTAAACCAAGAAATTTTAAAAAATTTTGCCGAATTTGCTGGAAAAATAAATTGTAATGAGATAATAGACCGTGCGTGCTTAACTTTACTAACGTTAAATTATAGGTTGGGCAGGTTTGGTGTTTGGTGTTTGGTGTTTTAAATTATAACACATATCCGACATTCCTGTCAATTAAATTAATGATTTATTTACAATTTTATGCCTACCGACATAAAATTTATCCATTCGTATAAATATGCTATAAAAGTATAGTGATTGCAAAAAACCATGCAACTTTTTTTGGTGGTTTAATTGTTAACTTTTGTAAAGATTAATGTAATATTATGTCTTAATTACGCCCTTAAAACCAATTTCGAAGAAACTTTAGGGGGATTTTTAGGCTTTAAAAACCCCGTTCCTCAAAATTTTTTGGTTACTAGCTGATGTTATAACTAGCGTTAGCGATTTATTGGCGAGATTTTTGGGCTTTAAAAACCCCTCTCCTCAAAATTTTTTGGTTACTAGCTGATGTTATAACTAGCGTTAGCGATTTATTGGCGAGATTTTTGGGCTTTAAAAACCCCTCTCCTCAAAATTTTTTGGTTCTTTATTTTTTAGTTCTTTGAGTTTCGGACGTTTTGTTGTTTTGCGGTTGTTTCTATACGGTGATTACGTCCGAGTTAAGAGGGTTAGCGCCACCCCTCTTTACCATCTCCCGCGGCGACTACGCAAGTGGTCACTGCGTGACTGCCTTCTGCCTTCGTTCGCTTTTAACGTTCCTTGCCAAACATCCCTGTTTGCCATGCTAACCTCACTCAGTTGTCAGCACATTGCGAATGTCGCTAAATTAAATACACCAAACTTATTTG
>NZ_JACFSE010000016.1:0-6521 GCF_016100545.1 Gilliamella sp. W8128 | reverse complement strand
AAACCATCAAAAAAAGTTGCATGGTTTTTTGCAATCACTATACTTTTATAGCATATTTATACGAATGGATAAATTTTATGCCGTTGGGCTTAAAATTTTAAATAAATCATAAAATTGGATTGACAAGGATATCTGATATGGATTATAATTTTCGACACGCAACACGCAACACGCAACCTGCCCAACCTATAATTTCACCTCTCTAAAGTTAAGCTCACATCGTTTATTATTTCACTGCAGTTTATTATTTCGACAATTTCCAAAATTTCCGAAATTCCGGCAAAATTTTTCAAAATTTCTTCGTTTAGCCTGTTTATCTCGGCCGATGGTTTTGGTATTAACTGTGATTGTTTTACAATCTATCTCTTTTGCTAATTATGCATTAACCGCTCAAACGACTAATATTATTCAAGGTTCAGCACCTTATTTAACCTTTGATGGAGGTCGAACTCGGGTCACAAATACTGAAGCGCTACTCGGGATATCCCTTTCTGATGGAAGAAGATTTACTCCGACAACCACTAATTCAAGATACAATCCTATCGAGTTACCTGTTGTTGGTCAGAGTTTTAATGATATTGGTATGTTAGTACCAACGGATACTAATTCTATTGCATTAAGCTCACTTATTGGTCCGCCCAACAATTATTGGGGTGATGATGATGGCGATGGTCAGGGAGTTAATGGTATCACCGCTACCGGTAGTTTAAATTTATCTATTGTTGATTATAACAATAATCCTGTTGCCCGTAATGAAGTGCTGACTATGTGTAAAGCGCTATATAAATTAACCTTATCTAATGATGAAGGTACACTAAAAACACGTTATGGTGTGCCTAATGAAAGTCGTTTTAATGCAAGTAATGCCACTTATTATATTATGCCTAAGACAGCGCCAGTGGTTTGTTATGCAGCACCTAATTCAATATATGGTGAGGGGCTTTCTGCTGCCGTTTGGAAAAAGGTTGATGGTTTTCTACCACAGTCAGTTACACCATCGTCTTATGGTTTAAACTTCCCGACTACTGGTGCTAATAATTTGCAGTTTCGATTAATGATAAAAGGTATTAATCAAGCCTTATCTTGGGCTCCGGTTTCTCATGGTGGTATTACTGCAACGATGACCGATTCAAGAAGTACCAGCGTTCGAGTCACCCTAACGGGTCCTGCTGTTATAGGCTATAATCCAGGTGGAATCGCCAGACCCTCTTTACCACAGGTATTTGAGTTAGTCGGTCGTGATAGCAGTGGTAATGCGGTGGTCAAATATGGATTTGTGTTAAAGCAGTGGTTTGTTCAAAGTGCTTCTTATACTAATAGTGGCTACTATTCTAATACATCATCTTGGTGTAATAATATTGGATATCGTCTTCCAAAGGTCAAGGATTTAACTAATGCGAGTTGTCCAGAAGGGGGGGGGTGTCTAGGTTCAGTAGGTGCAACGCCTTCGTCACCTGATAATAGTGCCCGTCATCACATTGGTGGAGGACTGTTTTCAGAATGGGGGAATCTGTGCTCTACATATTATAACCCTATTGGCAGCTTCCCCTGCGGGACGGGCTATTGGACGCAAGATAGGGTGGGTAGTAGTCAAGAGTATTTTATAGTTGAATCGGAATATGGTAGAGTGAGTCCTCTCAGTCCTAGCTATGATAGGTGGTATTACAACTCCGCCAACGGAGTCTGTGTCTATCCTTAGCTATTATTTCTTAGTTCTTAGGAATTGAAGCTGAGGATAAGAAAAATAACGTTAGGGCATTAAATAATCATTGCCCTGCCAAGGCAATGGCATTGACGTTAACGAAGTGGGTGTTAAAAAACGATTTTGTGGTGCGACATTCGCAACGTGCTGACAACTGAGTGAGGTTAGCATGGCAAACAGGGATGTTTGGCAAGGCTGTGCTTTGTCAGGAACAAATCACAGCCGGTGCGTTAAGACCGAACGAAGGCGGAAGGCAGTCACGCAGTGACCAGTTGCGTAGTCGCCGCGGGAGATTGTAAAGAGGGTTGGCGCCAACCCTCTTAACTCGGACGTAATCACCGTATAGAATTAGCCACCAAACAACAAAACGTCCGAAACTCAAACAACCAAAAAATTTTGAGGAACGGGGTTTTTAAAGCCTAAAAATCCCCCTAAAGTTTCTCCGAAATAGGTTTTAAGCGAGTAATTAAGACATAATATTACATTCACCTTTACAAAAGTTAACAATAAAACCGTCAAAAAAAGTTGCATGGTTTTTTGCAATCACTATACTTTTATAGCATATTTATACGAATGGATAAATTTTATGCCATTAGGCTTAAAATTTTAAATAAATCATAAAATTGGATTGACAAGGATATCTGATATGGATTATAATTTTCAACACACAACACACAACACACAACCTGCCCAACCTATAATTTCACCTTTCTAAAGTTAAGCTCACATCGTTTATTATTTCACCGCAGTTTATTATTTCGACAATTTCCGAAATTTCCGCAAAATTTTTCAAAATTTCTTGGTTTAGTCTTTTTATCTCGGCCGATGGTTTTGGTATTAACCGTGGTTGTTTTACAGTCTATCTCTTTTGCTAATTATGCATTAACCACAAAAACGACCAATATTATATATGGCTCAGCACCTTATTTAACCTTTGATGGTGGTCGTACCCGGATAACAAATACCGAAGCACTACTTGGGATATCCCTTTCAGATGGAAGAACATTTACTCCGACAACCAATAATTCGAGTTCAACTAATCCTATCGAGTTACCTGTTGCTGGTCAGAGTTTTGCTGATATTGGTATGTTAGTACCAACGGATACTGATTCTATTGCATTAAGTTCACTTATTGGCACACCGTATAATTATTGGGGGGATGATGATGGCGATGGTCAGGGAGTTAATGGTGTCACCGCTACTGGTAGCTTAAATTTATCTATTGTTGATAGATGGAATTATCGTGTTGCCCGTAATCAAGTGCTTGATATTTGTAATAACGATAGAGGACCTTATAAACTAACGTTATCTAATACTAGCGGTACATTAAAAACACGTTATGGTGTGCCTAATGAAAGTCGTTTTACGGCAGGTAGAGCCATTTATTATATTAATCCTAAGCAAACACCAGTGATTTGTTATGCAATACCTAACTTAGAGGGTCGTAGCGGTCTTTCTGATGCCGTTTGGGTATCGGGTGGGGGTTATCGACCACAGTCATTTACGCCGTCGTCTTATGGTTTAAACTTCCCGACTACTGGTGCTAATAATTTGTATTTTGATTTAGATATTGGTGGTGTTAGTCAGGCCTTATCTTGGGCGCCGGTTTCTCATGGTGGTATTACTGCTACTATGACCGATTCAACAAATACCAGCGTTAAAGTCACCCTAACGGGTCCTGTTGCTACAGAATCGCAATGGGAATCAGATAATCCAGGTAGAATCGACAGAATATCTTTACCTCAGGTATTTGAGTTAGTCGGTCGTGATAGCAGTGGTAATGCGGTGGTCAAATATGGATTTAGGTTAAAGCAATGGTTTGTTAATCGTGGCAGCACTAATGTATCTGACCCTTATAGCATGGAATCTTGGTGTAATAAGATTGGAGGATACCGTGTCCCGAAGGTCAAGGATTTAACTAATACGCGTTGTGCTCCGGATTTTGAGGGATGTCAAAGTGCAACGCCGACGTCATCAAGTATACTTATATACGCGCGTCATATTGGTGCAGGATTTTTCACTGAATGGGGGGATATGCGCTATTACCTTGGTGCCAACTTAGACACCCATTACTATTGGACGAGCAATAAGACGAATAGGACGAGTGAAGGCTGGGCTCCCTTTTATTCGATTAGCGTGGACTGGGGTGGTATAAATTGGCTGGGGTCTCCGAATTCCAGCGGCGTCTGTGTCTATCCCTAGCTATTATTTCTTAGTTCTTAGGAATTGAAGCTGAGGATAAGAAAAATAATGTTAGGGCGATAAAAAACGATTTTGTGGTGCGACATCCGCAAAGTGCTGACAACTGAGAGAGGTTAGCATGGCAAACAGGGATGTTTGGCAAGGAGCGTTAAAAGCGAACGAAGGCGGAAGGCAGTCACATCGTGACCACTTGCGTGGTCGCCGCGGGAGATTGTAAAGAGGGTTCGCGCCAACCCTCTTAACTCGGACGTATTCACCGTATAGAAATAACCACAAAACAACAAAACGTCCGAAACTCAAACAACCAAAAAATTTTGAGGAGAGGGGTTTTTAAAGCCAAAACCCATCCAACAAATCGCTAACGTTAGTTATAAAATCAACTAGTAACCAAAAAAAATTGAGGAACGGGGTTTTTAAAGCCTAAAATTCCGCCAAAGCTTCTCCGAAATAGGTTTTAAGGGCGTAATTAAGACATAATATTACATTAAACTTTACAAAAATTAACAATTTAACTTTTAAAAAAAGTTGCTTAGATTTTTCTCGTCACTATACTTTCATTATATGTTAAATATAATAATCGATGGATATTTAGTCGAACGGTACTAAAAAAGCCAAATAAAACAGATAATTACTTGACAGGATTGTCGCCATGCATTATAATGTAAAACACCAAACACCAAACACCAAATCTGCCAAACCTATAATTTAAAATCAGCTTATTTCAACTACCAAAGTTTAGTATCTCTTTATCGTTTATTTTTTCAAAAAATATTAAAACGAACCTCTAACGTTAATCAATGTAAAGTTATTCCGAAAACAAATAAATCAAAGTTGTGTTCAATTCGACATAAATTTCATGTTGTAAATGTTTTTTCAGATAGTAAATATCTGAAAACGACAGTTTTTTATGATGTCTCGTCATTGAAAAGATCTAAAAAATCTAGTTTTATTTTTGATAATTTATTATTAAAGATAGTTATTTCATTATTTATAACTAGCTTTTCTCAGTTTGCATATAGTTTATCTACTCATACATCTTTGACAATTAAAGGGTCATTACCATATATTGAATATAATAATACTCGCATAAAAGATATCTCTGAATTATTAAGTATTAAAGTAGGGAATACTGTTTATATAAGCGATGAAGCTGGAAACATGTACAAAAAAAATCCTGATGGTGATTTAGTTTCCGTAACAAATATATCTTTATCAAAGCCAGGAGATACATTTGCAAGTGTAAAATCAATAGTAGTACCAGATAACAACAATTACTCATTCAACATAATTGATAATAGCTTAATTGCAGATGATGATGGAGATAATGATTTCATTTTGAATGGTAATATTATAGGACAATGGAAAGACAGTAAGAATAATCTAATATTGGGGGATTTGAACGAATTACCTACTCACTGTTTTGGCCCTTATACATTAACTTTAAAAGCAGATAATGCACAATTGAGTACTAAATATGGTGATCCATCATCAAAAATATATGGTAGCGGAATAGCAAAATATATTATATATCCACATGATGAACAACCATCTATATGCAATGCAATGCCAGGAAGTATGGCTAATAATACTGGTATATTTTCAGGACCAACAAATATTTGGGATTCGAATAAAGGGTTTTTAGTTCAATCTGCTCTTGGTCGAGATTACGCTCAAAATTTTCCAACTTTAGCAGGTGATAGCCTCTATTTTTATCTATTGATCGATGGCGCAAAAGAAGTACTGACATGGCCTACAGTAAAAGTTGGTGATATTACTGCGACGATGAAAAGTGAAGGAACAAATCGTGTATTAGTAACTATAACTGGTCCTATACCAACATCTAATAATGATGGAGCTATAGCAAAGAAACCATCAATATTACCAGCCAAATTTACTTTATCTGGAATGAATAGCAAAGGTGATATTGTTGCTAAATATGGGTTTGTTCTACAAAAATGGTTTGTTGTGCGCGATAAAAATATAATTTCATATAATAGTCGAGAACATACAAATTGGTGTTTAGCATTAGATGGAGTACCGGGTAGAACTGAAGATATAAATGCGAATGAATACCGATTGCCTGATCCAGTAGATCTTACTTCTGCATCAGGAACCTTTACTTATGATAATTTTGTATACAATATTACAGGTTTAGATTTTCCTAATAAAAACTCTTTCTCTGATGGAGGTCGTTATTGGCGTCATATTGGTGGAGGATTATTTAGTGAATGGGGTAATTTAGTGGATTATGGTTTAAATATTAATCCAAATGCATATTATTGGACAGGAAAACGTGTAAAACAACAAAGTCTTACAGATTGGGTTTATAATATTGTCCGTCCTTTAGATGGAAATATATCCGCAGAAATAGGTGATACTAGGGGATATCCGACATTATGTTTTACTCCTGATTGGATTGATTGGCTATAAATTATCTATAAGTAAAAATCTATTAAAAAAGATGTTATTTAGTATTAGGAATTATTTTATATCTACTTTAGATAATAAATTAATCAACTAAATCGCTAACATTAGTTATAACATCAGCTAGTTCCAATAATAAAAGTTTATTTTGGCAAATAAGTTTGGTGTATTTAATTTAGCGACATTCGCAATG
>NZ_JACFSE010000049.1:0-203 GCF_016100545.1 Gilliamella sp. W8128 | reverse complement strand
GTTGATGAAGTGAGACAATGGGGCTATAGCTCAGCTGGGAGAGCGCCTGCCTTGCACGCAGGAGGCCAGCGGTTCGATCCCGCTTAGCTCCACCATTAAAGAAATCTCTTTTATCTATAAAAAATTATGTTTGTATTTATTTGATATTCGAATGAATAGAAAGATAAAGCTCTTTAACAATTAGGAACAAGCTGAAAGAAACG
>NZ_JACFSE010000048.1:0-214 GCF_016100545.1 Gilliamella sp. W8128 | reverse complement strand
CCCTTCGGCTCCCCTATTCGGTTAACCTTGCTACAGAATATAAGTCGCTGACCCATTATACAAAAGGTACGCAGTCACTATTACCCAACGGTAACAGCTCCCACTGATTGTACGTACACGGTTTCAGGATCTATTTCACTCCCCTCCCGGGGTTCTTTTCGCCTTTCCCTCACGGTACTGGTTCACTATCGGTCAATCAGGAGTATTTAGCCTT
>NZ_JACFSE010000047.1:0-214 GCF_016100545.1 Gilliamella sp. W8128 | reverse complement strand
CCCTTCGGCTCCCCTATTCGGTTAACCTTGCTACAGAATATAAGTCGCTGACCCATTATACAAAAGGTACGCAGTCACTATTACCTAACGGTAACAGCTCCCACTGATTGTACGTACACGGTTTCAGGGTCTATTTCACTCCCCTCCCGGGGTTCTTTTCGCCTTTCCCTCACGGTACTGGTTCACTATCGGTCAATCAGGAGTATTTAGCCTT
>NZ_JACFSE010000015.1:0-7171 GCF_016100545.1 Gilliamella sp. W8128 | reverse complement strand
CTTCGTTCGCTTTTAACGCACCGGCTGTGATTTGTTCCTGACAAAGCACCGCCTTGGCAAACATCCCTGTTTGCCATGCTAACCTATCTCAGTTGTCAGCACATTGCGAAAGTCGCACCACAAAATCGTTTTTTATCGCCCACTTCGTCAGCGCCATTGCCTTGGCAAGGCAATGATTGTTTTATGTCCTAACGTTATTTTTCTTACACCTAGCTCTTTAGTTCAAGGACTAAGAATTAATAAACAAGAGGATAGGAGCAAAACCCTTTCTCGACAGAAGAAACATAACCGCGATACATAAAACCATCGTACGCCCCCACTGCAGCCTGCGCAACTTTAGAAGGATCGCCAATTACACCCTTCATCCAATAACCATTGCTCGTGAAGAAATTGGCACCAGTGTAATTATCCATTTTTCCCCATTCCGCGAAGAATCCTGCTCCAATGTCACGCATATATGCATTATTAGGTGACAGCGGCCTACTATTAATACTACCACCACCACTCAACGATAGACATTGATGTATCATATGCTCTCCCCGACAAGTCGAATTAGTTACATAACCTAACTTAGGTATCTGATAACCAATTTGTGCACACCATGATGATACATTTGAATAAGTGTACTCACCTTTACCACGATTGACGAACCACAACTTTAACACAAAACCATACTTGACCACCGCATTACCACTGCTATCACGACCAACTAGTTCAAATGTCTGTGGCAAAGAGGGTTTATCGATTTCATCTGGATTATCTGAACTCTGTTGCTTAGAGTCTGTAACGGCAGGACCTGTTAGAGTAACATGAACACTGGTCTTTGTTGAAGATGTCATCGTTGCCGTAATTCCACTATGCTTAACTGGCTCCCAATATAAGTCCTGATTATTACCACCTATCTCTAAATCAAAATACAAACCATTAGCACCAGTAGTCGGGAAGTTTAAACCATAATACGATGGTGTAATTGACTGTGTTAGAAAACCTCTATCAGGGTTCCATATGTCAGCAGGGCCAGCATACATTTCAGGTCTTCTATAACCTGTACCACCGAATTCCATGCTAGGTTTAGCAAAACAAATCTCTGGCGCTGCCTTAGGACTAATATAATAAGTGGCATTACTTGCACTAAAACGACTTTCATTAGGTACACCATAACGTGTTTTTAATATACCTTCAGGAATAAATAAGGTTAATTTATACGGCGAATTACAATTAGTCAGCACTTCATTATGAGATACAGCATGATTCAATTTATCAACAATAGATAAGCTTAAATTACCGGTAGCGGTTATATCATTAGTACCCTGACCATCGCCATCATCATCACCCCAATAATTATTGGGTGGACCAATAACTGAACTTAATGCAATAAAATCAGTATCCGTTGGTATAAACATACCAATATCATTAAAACTC
Organism: Gilliamella sp. W8128; assembly: GCF_016100545.1. Classification (NCBI taxonomy): domain Bacteria; kingdom Pseudomonadati; phylum Pseudomonadota; class Gammaproteobacteria; order Orbales; family Orbaceae; genus Gilliamella; species Gilliamella sp. W8128. The sequence continues at coordinate 5,749 of NZ_JACFSE010000015.1, read as the reverse complement.
TGACCAGCAACAGGTAAAACGATAGGATTGTCTAAACTTGAATCATTGGTTGTCGGAGTAAATGTTCTTCCATCTGAAAGGGATATCCAGAGTAGCGCTTCAATATTTGTTACCCGAGTACTACCACCATCGAAGGTTAAATAAGGCGCTGAACCTTGAATAATATTGGTCGTTTTTGTGGTTAATGCATAGTTAGAAAAAGAGATAGACTGTAAAACAACCATGGTTAATACCAAAACCATCGGCCGAGGTAAACAGGCTAAATTAAGAAATTTTGAAAACGCTTGCCGAATTTGCTGGAAAAATAAATTGTAGTGAGATAATAGATCGTGCGAGCTTAACTTTGCTAACGTTAAATTATAGGTTGGGCAGGTTTGGTGTTTGGTGTTTGGTGTTGTAAATTATAATGCATTTTGACGTTCCTGTCAAGTAATTCTATGATTTTTTTGGTTTTATTTTATTTTTATCGGCTAAATATCCGTCGAATATTGTTTATTATAAACACTTGAAGTATAGTCATAAAAAAAATCTAAGCAATAGTATTTAATTGTTTATTTGTTAAATTTTGTAAATATTATTATTAAGTTAGGTTATTAAAACATAGTTTTAATTCTTGAAAATGTATTTTTCAATTTTGGGGTATAACATACGATATAAATAATAAAGAGATTGTATCATTTCTAAACTACCTACACGGCAGTGAACAGAAGCCAATATACTATAAATGCAGTTGGCAAAAAGACAAAGCGCTATTTTACTATTAAAAACCCTTTTTTAAGTAATTTTTTAATATATTGATTTTCAATCATTTTATTTTAAGTTAAAAAAAAGGGTTAGCAATAAGTAGGAATTTAAGTTTCAAAAACCCCGTTCCTCAATTTTTTTTGGTTGTTTGAGTTTCGGACGTTTTGTTGTTTTGTAGTTAGTTTGGTGGCTAGTTCTATTGAGATATGGGTTATTAGATATATTTTGATAAGATTCAATCTGTTCTTTTAAACTATAAGCTATCTATGTCATCACAAAAAATAACAAATTATAGATTAAAAATACTTTCCGAAAAGTCATCGATAATCAATTCTTTTGTTTTACTGCGTAGCGTTAGTTCATTGTTTAACAAGTGCTGTTACATTTCACAATTTCCTAGCGCTACCATTTCCCAACGATTCTAATAAAAGTCAAAGACCTCAACTTAAGTCAAACGGATTCAGTCAAGCGTTGATGTAGATAAATCATAACTCAGTTTAACAAAATGTTATTTTAAACAAGCTATATTTGCAACATCATTTCCGTGTGAATCATCAGGTGGATGAGGTACAGGTAATATTCCACCATCATGTAAATAAGCAACAAAGTATTGCGTTTCATTATTAGGCTCTTTAGTAAAATAAGCAGTGTCATCCCACTCCCATTTTGAATTTGGATAAGTATGACGAGTTATATATCCCCATTCAGGATAAAGTCCTTGATTAATTGCCCGAGTAGAAAAATTCCATTTACCATTGCGTTGCCAATTTGGGCCAGCGTTCACTATAGGTGAGTTTGAATAATCTTTACGGGATGGAAATCCATTAATTCCTCCACAAAATTGGTTAAAGGCATCCTGCCAATAATGATTACCTACATCCTGAGGTTCTATCCAAATGGATGTCGGATTAAATTTATAATCAAAATGTTGATTAGGAGATAACTTCAATGTTGCTCGGATAACAATATCACCATTACCTTCCGGTGGTTTAGCTTTTAAAAGAACATTACCTGTTTCATCTACGGTTGCTACATTGCCAGGATTAACTATTACACTATAGATATAATTATCGGGAGGATAATCCATTATTAATTGAAATTGTGCACCTGGGAAACCTGTAGTTGGAAAGTGTTTATCTGAAACAATTGGCTTAGCTCTGAAACCCTTATCAACAATAAAATCTTCATTATAACCACCACCATTTTCGGGATCTGGTTTTATTGGGCCTGTATTCCATGGATACAGAGTCCCTTGAGCATCACCACCACGCCATTGTTTTAAAGGATAAACTTTAGTTGAATTTGGCTTCAGATAACATATATCACCTATAGGTGCGATTTTATATAGTTTAGTTATCGTTACTGCCTCACTTTCATTCGGGTTACCATATTCAGAATAAGTTTTTACTAAAGTTTCTATTGATAATGTTAAAGGCAAGGCATAATTGGCACAACCTATTATATTATGTTTATCAATATCAGGAATTTTCACTCCATAATTATCAAACCAATGATAAATCGTCTGTTCGACGGTAAATGGCATATTATTACGGATGCTATCACCGTCAGAATCATCGTAATTAGATGAAATATCTAAATCATCCACAGTGTAGTCTTTAATAATAAAATCACTTAAATGTGTAAAACCCTCAAATATATTGATATCCGTATCACTTAAATTATGTGAACTTGAACTATAAAAAACACCATTTAAGGTAAAGCCATGTTTTTTGGCAGCAGCTTCTATATTAATAACGCTTGGTTTATTACCGATAATAGTTTTTATGGTATGTGTTGTGATGGCTTGACTTTTTTGACTAATGAATAAAAAACATAATATGAATAAAAGAAAAAAAATAGGATTATTATTTAAATTAACCGAATTTAAAAGAGAGGTTGGGCAGGTTTGGTGTTTGGTGTTTGGTGTTGTAAATTATAATGCATTTTGACGTTCCTGTCAAGTAATTATATGATTTTTTTGATTTTATTTTATTTTTATCGGCTAAATATCCGTCGAATATTGTTTATTATAAACACTTGAAGTATAGTCATAAAAAAAATCTAAGCAATAGTATTTAATTGTTTATTTGTTAAATTTTGTAAATATTATTATTAAGTTAGGTAATTAAAGCATAGTTTTAATTGTTAAAAAAACACGCCTAAGATTTTCAGAATGCAAATGATACAAATAAAAAAAGGGATTGTATTCAATCCCTTCTAAATCATACTTATTAGCCGGCTCGATAGTTAGGTGGCTCTTTGGTGATAAGAACATCATGAACATGACTCTCTTTCATACCCGCACCAGTTATGCGATAAAACTTCGATTTAGTGCGAAGTTCATCGATAGTTCCACAGCCAGTTAATCCCATACATGAACGTAAGCCACCCATTTGTTGATGGATAATTTCTTTTAATAAGCCTTTATATGCAATTCGACCTTCAATACCTTCTGGTACTAACTTGTCAGCAGCATTATCAGATTGGAAATAACGATCAGATGATCCTTTTGCCATTGCCCCTAATGATCCCATACCACGATAAGATTTATAAGCACGACCTTGGAATAATTCAATTTCGCCGGGTGCTTCTTCAGTACCAGCAAACATTGAACCAACCATAACACAAGATGCACCAGCGGCAATTGCTTTAGCGATATCACCTGAAAAACGAATACCGCCATCAGCAATAACAGGAATATTATGCTGTTTAGCTACCTCAACAGCATCCATAATCGCACTAATTTGTGGTACCCCTACCCCAGTAACAATACGTGTAGTACAAATAGAACCTGGACCAATACCCACTTTTACTGCACTAACGCCTGCGTCAATTAGTGCTTTAGCACCTTCACCGGTTGCCACATTACCACCAACAATTTGCAAGTTTGGATAAGCTTGTCTTGTTTGGCGAATACGTTCAAGAACACCTTCTGAATGACCATGCGATGAATCAATAAGTAACACATCAACACCAGCTTCTACCAATGCAGCAATACGTTCTTCATTACCTGCTCCGGCACCAACAGCAGCGCCCACTCGTAAACGACCTTTTTCATCTTTACAAGCATTTGGTTTTTGCTCGGCTTTATTATAGTCTTTGACTGTTATCATGCCTTTTAAGTGGAAACGATCATCAACAACTAATACTTTTTCAACACGATGTTCATGCATTTTTTTCAAAACACTTTCCCGAGATTCACCTTCTTTAACAGTAACTAAGCGTTCTTTAGGCGTCATCACCGCTGTAACAGATAGTGATAAATCAGTAGCAAATCGAACATCACGAGCAGTAATAATACCAACCAATTCTTGCGATTCAGTTACAACTGGAAAGCCGGCAAAACCATACTCTTTAGCTAGGTCAATCACTTGTTTAATACTCGCCGTTGGTAGTACCGATACTGGGTCTTGTACTATGCCGCTTTCATGTTTTTTAACGCGCTTTACATGTTCAGCTTGAGCTTCAATTGACATATTTTTATGGATAAAACCAATGCCACCTTCTTGAGCAAGAGCAATAGCAAGTTCGGCTTCGGTAACGGTATCCATTGCCGCAGATAACATTGGAATATTTAATTTTATGGTTTGCGTCAGTTGAGTTGTAATATCAGCAGTGTTAGGTAAAACAGTTGAATGGGCTGGAACTAATAAAACATCATCGAACGTGAGGGCTTCTTTAACTATACGAGACATGACAATATTCACCATTGAGTTGAATTGTTGATAAAATATTGCCGATGTATTCTACTCACTTTTAATATAAAAGACCAGTAAAATTTTATATTTATATTTCAGCAGATAAATATAGCGCAAACTAATCTCTGTTAATCGCCATCGCTTTTTTGTGCCATTAAGATGTAATTGACATCAACATTTTTACCTAAACGAAATTGATTACTGAGCAAATGATACTCCATACCAATTATTCCTTTGACAGTCAAATTAGCCTGTTCAACCCAAGTCATTAATTCAGAAGGACGAATAAAACGATTAAAATCATGAGTACCTTTCGGCACTAAGCGTGCAATATATTCCGCGCCATAAATCAACATTAATTTTGCTTTATGATTGCGGTTAATAGTCGATAAATAGAGTTGTCCATTAGGCTTAAGCAATTTCGCACAAGCCTGAATGATTGAAAACGGGTCTGGAACATGTTCTAACATTTCCATACAAGTAATAACATCATAGTGTGCGGGGAATTGTTCAGCATGCTGCTCTACGGTTTGATTCTGGTAGTTTATGTCTAAACCATTTTGCTCTGCATGTAATTTTGCCACTGCTAATGATTCTTCAGCAAGATCAATTGCAGTTACATTAGCCGCAAGTTTAGCTAGACTCTCTGACAAAATACCACCGCCACAACCAACATCTAATACATGTTTTTCATTTAGATCACCGGATTGTTGTTTTATATAATCCACTCGTAATGGATTAATAATATGCAATGGTTTGCATTGACCATTGGGATCCCACCATTGCGAAGCAAGTTTTGCAAACTTATCTATTTCGTTTAAATCGATATTTTGTGTCATGACTATTCTTTTTAGAGACGTAAATATTTTATGTAATATATGCGATGGGATGATGATTAGCAATATCAAAGATTTCATGCTCTCTTTTTCTCAACTTTTTGTCATAGTAAATTGTTTTAGCTCACTAACGTTTAGAGGTTTAAATAATTTCTGAGGGGATTTTAGTACAAAGGATATTTTCGAATAAGGGGGTTATACCCCCTACTAGTTTTCGCCATCGACAGCGAAACTAGCTGGTCATTACGTGACTAGTTTTTTGACGTTAAGTATTTATACATTATCTATTATTTGTTTTAGAACTTAAATAGCCTTGTCAAAAAGGCATATTTGACATGATCTTTAATCTCTTTCGTCAACATAATGTAATGACTTAAAATTTAAATCTACCTACACGGTAGTGAACTAGAATCCAATATACTATAAATGCAGTTGGTAAAAAGGCAAAGCGCAATTTTACTATTAAAAACC
>NZ_JACFSE010000046.1:0-221 GCF_016100545.1 Gilliamella sp. W8128 | reverse complement strand
AAAGAAAGCGTAATAGCTCACTAGTCGAGTCGGCCTGCGCGGAAGATGTAACGGGGCTAAAACTATGCACCGAAGCTGCGGCAGCACACTAAGTGTGTTGGGTAGGGGAGCGTTCTGTAAGCCGTAGAAGGTGCACTGTGAGGTGTGCTGGAGGTATCAGAAGTGCGAATGCTGACATAAGTAACGATAAAGCGGGTGAAAAGCCCGCTCGCCGGAAGACC
>NZ_JACFSE010000045.1:0-223 GCF_016100545.1 Gilliamella sp. W8128 | reverse complement strand
ACACTACCATCGGCACTACGGCGTTTCACTTCTGAGTTCGGCATGGGGTCAGGTGGGACCACCGCGCTATTACCGCCAGACATATCCTGTCTTCTCTTCTCTCAATTGCTGTGCATTATCTCATATCCACATCAATCCCTCAATCCGGAACAAACTGTTCGATTATCTATTAATCTATCTTTATCTTCGCGTACCCAAAACAACTCCGAGTTGTAAGGTTAAG
>NZ_JACFSE010000014.1:0-13327 GCF_016100545.1 Gilliamella sp. W8128 | reverse complement strand
GCTGTGATTTGTTCCTGACAAAACACAGCCTTGCCAAACATCCCTGTTTGCCATGCTAACCTCTCTCAGTTGTCAGCACGTTGCGAATGTCGCGCCACAAAATCGTTTTTATCGCCGACTTCGTCAACGTCAACGCCATTGCCTTAGCAAGGCAATGATTGTTTAACGTCCTAACGCTTCTTTTCATATACCTAGCTCTTTAGTTCAAGGACGAAGAACTAAGAAATAATAGCTAAGGATAGGTACAGAGCATACCTCTTATGACGCCCATATCCCTCTGTATTGCATCCGAACCACCATCTGTCCAACGAGCATTAAAGACATACCTGTTATCTCTCGTCAATTCATCCGAAAAAAATGCGATGTAGTCGGAGGAGAAGTTAGCACCCCTGTAATTGGCCATCCACCCCCATTCAGTGAAAAATCCTGCACCAATGTGACGACGATATCTATTATCAGGTGACGCAGGCGTTGCCCCCCCTGGAAATTCATTTGGATGACCTAGACATGTTTGAATACAAGACGACGCATTAGTTAAATCCCTGACCTTTGGGAAACGGTATCCCATCTTATTACACAAAGATGATACATTATTAAAAATAACGTTACCACCATGACCAAAAGAAGAAATAAACCATTGCTTTAAGACAAAACCATATTTGACGACGGCATTACCCCTACTATCACGACCGACTAACTCAAATACCTGAGGTAAAGAGGGTCTGTTGACTCTACCTGGATTAGCTAAATCCCATTTCAATGATGTAGCAACAGGACCCGTTAGGGTGACTCGAACGCTGGTATTTGTTGAATCGGTCATAGTAGCAGTAATACCACCATGAGAAACCGGAGCCCAAGATAAAGTCTGATTACTACCAACAATATCTAAATAAAAATACAAATTATTAGCACCAGTAGTTGGGAAGTTTGAACCATAAGACGACGGCGTAACTGACTGGGTTAGAAAACCCCTTCGACCGTCCCAAACGGCAGCAGAAAGCCCCGCATTATAATATAAGTCAGGTCTTGCATAACAAATCTGCGTTCCCTTAGGATTAATATAATAAGTGGCATTACCTGCCGTAAAACGACTTTCATTAGGTACTCCATAACGTGTTGCTAATCTACCTTCACCATAAGATAAGGTTAATTTATACGGTGAATTACAACTAGTCAGTACTTCATTACGGGCAACAACTCGACCATTTTTATCGACAATAGATAACCATAAACTACCGGTAGCGGTGACACCATTATCTCCCTGACCATCGCCATCATCATCTCCCCAATAATTATAAGGTGTGCGAATAAGTGAACTTAATCCAATAGATCTAGTATTCGTTGGTATAAACATAGCAATATCATTAAAACTCTGACCAGCAACAGGTAACTCGATAGGATTGTCTATTGAATTAGTGGTTGTGGGAGTAAATGTCCTACCATCAGAAAGGGATATCCCGAGTAGCGCTGCGGTATTTGTCGCCCGGGTACGACCGCCATCAAAGGTTAAATAAGGCGCTGAACCTTGAATAATATTGGTCGTTTTAGCGGTTAATGCATAATTAGTAAAAGAGATAGACTGTAATACAACCACGGTTAATACCAAAACCATCGGCCGAGGTAAACAGGCTAAACCAAGAAATTTTGAAAAATTTTGCTGAAATTGCGGAAAGAATAAATTGCAGTGAAATAATAAACGGTATGAGCTTAACTTTAGATAGGTGAAATTATAGGTTGGGCAGGTTGCGTGTTGCGTGTTGCGTGTTGAAAATTATAATCCATATCAGATATCCTTGTCAATCCAATTTTATGATTTATTTAAAATTTTAAGCCTAATGGCATAAAATTTATCCATTCGTATAAATATGCTATAAAAGTATAGTGATTGGAAAAAACCATGCAACTTTTTTTGACGGTTTAATTGTTAACTTTTGTAAAGAAGAACACTGATAGCTCGAAAACAGCACGGTTATTTATTGTTTATTAGAAATAATATCCCCTTTATCCCCTCTTAAAAAATCACCATTTTTAATATTAATAATTTGCAGATTAGGCTTTTGATTTTGACAATTTTATAATCGTTTTTAGAAGGTATTTTGCGTTTTAAAAACCCCGTTCCGCAAATTTTTTTTGTTCGCTGAGTTTCGGACGTTTTGTTGTTTAATAGCTAGTTTGGTGGCTAGTTCTATACGGTGATTACGTCCGAGTAAAGAGGGTTGGCGCCAACCCTCTTTACCATCTCCCGCGGCGACCACGCAAGTGGTCACGATGTGACTGCCTTCCGCCTTCGTTCGGTCTTAACGCACCGGCTGTGATTTGTTCCTGACAAAGCACCGCCTTGGCAAACATCCCTGTTTGCCATGCTAACCTCACTCAGTTGTCAGCACATTGCTAATGTCGCTAAATTAAATACACCAAACTTATTTGCCAAAATAAACTCTTATTATTGGAACTAGCTGATTTTATAACTAAATGGTCCTGACACTAATTATCAACAATAGTTAAAGAAGATAATTAGATTGTCAAAACAGCATAAATAGTTATTAGTAAAAATCTGTTTTAGACGTAATAGAGATCGCTTTTTATCTCTTGTTTAAGCCTGTTAACTAGACTTGCATATTTCTGCTTTCTAGTTTAATTTAGCAACACAAATTTTTTATATTTCGAGACTAAACATGACAATATCATTTAAAGAGCAGCAACAACGAATCAATTTTGTTAAACAATTTTTTGCCGAGCAATTAGCAAATAATCTATCACTAATTGAAGTTCAAGCACCAATATTGAGTCAAATTGGTGATGGCGTTCAAGATAATTTGTCAGGTACCGAAAAAGCCGTTCAAGTTAATATTAAAAGTATTCCTAATGCACAATTCGAAGTTGTTCATTCACTAGCTAAATGGAAACGTAAAACGTTAAGTCAGCACAATTTTCCTGTTGGTGAAGGCATTTATACAAATATGAAAGCTCTGCGCCCGGATGAAGATAAACTCTCGCCTATTCACTCTGTTTATGTTGATCAATGGGATTGGGAAAAAGTGATTCGTCCTGAAGATCGCAATTTAGCTTATTTAAAACAAACGGTTGAAAAAATTTATAGTGCGATTAAAGCGACTGAAAAAGCAGTCTCTGAAAAATATCATCTATCACGTTTTTTACCCGAAACAATTACCTTTATGGATAGTGAACAACTGTTAAAACGTTATCCAAATTTATCACCGAAAGAGCGTGAAAATGCAATTACCAAAGAGTTAGGCGCCGTATTTTTAATTGGTATTGGTGGTGAATTATCAAATAATGAAAAACATGATGTTCGTGCTCCTGATTATGATGATTGGAGTAGTGATAATGAAATGGGTTCAAAAGGCTTAAATGGTGACATTTTAGTTTGGAATCCGGTGTTAAATAGTGGTTTTGAAATCTCATCAATGGGGATCCGTGTCGATCCAGAAACCTTAAAACGGCAATTAAAACTGACTAATAATGAAGATCGCCTCCAATATGCATGGCATAAAGCATTAGCTAATGGTGATTTTTTACAAACAATTGGTGGTGGAATTGGCCAATCACGATTAACCATGTTACTTTTACAGCAACAACATATTGGTCAAGTACAAGCAAGCGTTTGGGACGATGCCACTAAACAAAATTATTCAAAACTACTTTAGTTTAAACATTGTTTAAATATAGTTCAAATTCAGCATACTTTACCTATAGTGGTAAAGTATGTTTGTTATTTAAATACTTTTATCTAATCCCATTTGCCAGAAACCAATTTCAAGTTTAGTTGCTTGCCTAAATAATTTTGTTAAATGTTCAATGCGACTATCCTCTAAATTTACTAAGCTGATCAATCAACGCAATTTCATTTGGCATTGTTTGTTGGAATTCGTTGCTAGCATATTTGTTAACCCGACTGTTATATCTATGGTTATTTCTTGCGAATCAGTTTGGCAAGTCTTGTTTAGTGATATTAGCAATGTGTGACAACTGAGTAAGATTAGCATGGCAAATAGGGATGTTTGACAAGGTTGTTTTTGTCAGGAACAGCGTTAAGAGCGAACGAAGGCAGAAGAGCGAATAGAATGACGGCATGATGACTTCTTTTTATAAAAATTAGTAATTAAGGAGTACAACAGACTTGTAGAAAAACGTGTTTTATACTCCCTTCGCCGGTACTAACCGAATCAGGTTCAACGGCTATAATCTCAGCCTAGGGCACCCCGGATAAATACAGATGAATAATAGTTCAGCAAATAAATAACAATTTTTATAAAGATAGTAGTTTATTAACCGTTACTATTTATTCAAATGTTCTTTATTTATTTATTTATTAATTAACCGATAGATCTTCTATAACTATAGCTAATAATCAGTAATTATTCTGTCTTCGACTCAACTTGTTGATTATCTTCTGAAGATGGTGCTACTTTTTCTTGTTGAGAAGATTTCTCTAATTCAGCTTTTTCAGCTTGCTGATTAGAAATTGAAGACTCTTGTTGTTTTGCATCAGTTGTTACCGAATTATCTTGTGAACGAACATATACTATCTTTTGTTGACCACGATCACATGATCCGACAATTTTACCGGCAACGCCTTGCTCAGCTTGCTCGGATGGAACTAAATTTAATTGAAAACTGCTTTCATCAACACCATTGTTTTTGATTTTCTCAGCGATACTGGTACTAATTTCTTCACAATTAGAAGCTGCGGCAACCATTGGCAGACCTAACAATAAAACCACGACTAACTTTTTCATACCCTTTCCTATAAATTATAAATAATAAGTTTTGTTACATTGTAAAACGATTGATAAAACTGTTCATATCGGTATAAGCAATATGATAAATAAATTTTATCAATTTATTAATGAAGTTAGCGCAAGATCCTAACCGATTAATCTTGCTTATGCTGGCTTTCAAGTACTCTCAATTTATCTAAAACCCAACTACGAATATCGGCTAATTCAGCTTCAGACAATCGATTAACAAAATCTCTTTTTTCATGAAGTTGTTTACGATCCTCATCAGTCAAAACAACCCCTTTTAAATTTAATAATACTTCTTTACGGTACATAGAATAGATAAAATCTTTTATCAAATCGTCAGAAAGATTAATGTTAGCCATTTTGATTTCCTTATTTTATATCTTTAACGCTCATACGATTAAGTCGACATCTAAATTAATAACATGAACACTCAATACAAAAGAGTATTAAAAAATAAACACTGTTTAATAAACAGCCGGATCTCCAATATAATCTAATCGCAAATAGATGACAATAATTGAATCTGATAATGCAAATTAAAACTTAGTTTTTTAATTAAAACTAAATTGTGAATTATTCACTTAATTATTTGATAAGTATTTAACAAACCTGTTGATAACCTTGCAACACATTGATAAATAAAAACTTAATGGCAAGGTTAAAATTTAATCGGCAACAGAACAATCCATTTTTGAAACTAAACACTCTATATTTGTCAACAGAAATCATCTAACGATTTGATAAAATTTTGATAAAAAAATACAGCATAAGGTTTAAATTATGCTGTATTGAAATAAGACAAAGAAGTATAACAATAAATTTACAATGCCGTAAAAAATGCAATTAAACCGAACAAAACACCAGGGGAATTAGCTATAGCAATCGGCCAATCTTTTTTAGGTTGTAATAATCCATAACAAACCCATAACGAACAGTTAATTGCTGCAGCTAATGGTTGAGTTGGATTGGTTTTGAAACCATGAAGATTGTCGATAATTTGCGGAATATATGACACATACATACCTAATGATGCAATCGTTGCAACGACGCCTAAATAATGGAAAGCTTTGGGTGAAAGATTCAAGATCAGCCTACCTGCTTAATGTGAATGGAAAAATTAATCTATCATAGATAATAAGCGATTTAAACCTTATTCTACCTAGCTTTTAGACAATTTAATGTAAATAAAATGATAAAAAATAGCTGATAAAATTAGTAATATTTTGAAAATAAAAAATAAAAAATTTTGAGGAACGGGGTTTTTAAGGCTTAAAAATCCCCACACTTTCTCTGAAATTGCTTATAAAACTAAAATCAGCTCACACTAACCATTAAAGTTTATTGCTTGCCAAGCAGTTTGCTGTATTTAATTTAGCGAGATTAGCAACGTACTGATAACTAAGTGAGATTAGCATGGCCAACAGGGATGTTTGACAAGGCAAGGCTATGTTTTGTCAGAAACTTAGATCTTTCCATAATCAATAAGTTAATGCAGATTTTATGATGTGTGATCAAAGCAAATTTTTTTCAAAATGTCCATAACTTAATCGGATAGCCCCCAACTTATCACCAAAGTCAGTACCTTGCAAAACAATGATATGTTTTGACAACAACTGATTTAATATTGTCAGTTCTTGTGCAGCATTATTAACTGGTAAATGAGCATATAAATGAAAACCTCCGGTTGGGACTCGGTAAATAACATCACCATTAAAATAATCATCCAGCCAATCCATTAATTGGTTAGCTTTATTCTGCAACTGTTGGCGGAGCCATTTTTGATGTGTTTGATAATGGTGACTTAAATATTCCTCAGCTAATAGTTGCGGTAAAATACTTAACCCAGAGTCAATGTGATGGCGGATATTGGCTAATTTTTCGATAATTTCAGTTGGTGCTATCATCCAACCAATACGTATATTACGGCCGATATATTTGGATAAAGATCCTAAATAGACCACTTGATTACTTACATCAAATTTTTTAATCGGTAAAATATTGGTTTTTTCATCAAAAGCTAAGCCACTATAGGCATCATCTTCAACAATACCAATACATTGCTTTCGACAAAATGCCAGTACCTGCTTCTTGCGCTGATTACTCATCACACAACCAACTGGATTTTGAAAGATAGGATTTAGAAATAACCATTTTATTTGTCGCTCTAAGGTGACTTTCTGTAGACTCTCTAAAGTAATACCCTCATCATCACATTCAATACCGTATAAACGCAATCCTGCTGCTTGAAATAATGGTAATGAATAAAAGTATGATGGTGATTCAATACCTATCGCATCGCCAGGTTTTAATAATCCTTGGCTAATTAAAAAAAGAGATTGTTGAGTACCCGAGGTAATAAGAATTTGTTCAGTATCAACCAACATAGCAAATTGTTTCTTCATATAATGAGCAATTTGCTGCTTAAGCGAAGGAAGCCCTAATTGCAACATGTCGCTCTTCTTTTCGTAAGCAACCATTTCATGGGAAGTAATATTGGGTAATATTAATTTGGGGATCATATTAGTGGGCAAATCACCATTAGCTAAATCACAAACATGCTCCATTTGCTGCCGAACCTGTGTCACTTTTTGTTGATATACATTTTGACGATGATGATAAAAATTGGCAGGCAATCGCCAATTAATGCTCGAATAAGCTTGCAGCCCCCACTTTTGTTCATTAACAAAAGTCCCACTACCCTGCTTTCGCACTAATATCCCTCGTTCAGTTAAGATATCCAGCGCATGCACAATAGTTGAACGGTTAACTTGTAGATCCTTGGCTAAATTACGCTCCGATGGTAATCGTTCACCGGCTATTAACACACCTTGTTCGATATAGTTCTCAATCAATTGCGTGACTTTTTTAAATAATGCGCCATTAAAAAGGCTTAATTTTTGCTTATTCCACATCTTTTATTTTTAAAGTTTCCTAGAACTTATTACCTTAAAAGCAAAATTGGATGGGTTAATTATAGTCCAATTGGCTGTTTATTGCAGTGCTTTAATTTTGAATAATAGTCCTGACATTAGACAACTAACATTAATTAATCAGGAGTAGCAATGAAACAACATACTGGTACACAAACTGTAAAACGTGGAATGGCACAAATGCAAAAAGGCGGCGTGATAATGGATGTCGTCAATGCCGAACAAGCCAAAATCGCTGAACAAGCTGGTGCCGTAGCAGTTATGGCTTTAGAACGTGTTCCTTCCGATATTCGTGCTGCTGGTGGCGTCGCAAGAATGGCCGATCCGACCATTGTTGAAGAAGTAATGAAAGCAGTAACAATTCCTGTTATGGCAAAAGCAAGAATTGGCCATATCGTTGAAGCACGTATTTTAGAGTCAATGGGAGTGGATTATATTGATGAAAGCGAAGTGCTAACGCCTGCTGATGAACAATATCACTTATTGAAAGATGAATTTACTGTGCCTTTTGTTTGTGGCTGTCGTGATTTGGGTGAAGCATTACGCCGAATTGGTGAAGGTGCCTCTATGTTACGCACCAAAGGCGAACCCGGAACAGGCAATATTGTTGAAGCGGTTAGACATATGCGTCGGGTCAATGAACAAATTCGTTTAGTCGTTGGCAAATCAAAGGATGAACTTATGACATTGGCCAAAGAAATTGGCGCGCCATATGAATTAGTATTACAAATTAAACAACTTGGTAAATTACCAGTCGTAAACTTTGCTGCCGGTGGTGTAGCCACACCAGCTGATGCTGCATTAATGATGCAACTTGGTGCTGATGGTGTATTTGTTGGTTCGGGTATTTTTAAATCACAAAATCCAGAAAAATTTGCTAAAGCGATTGTTCAAGCGACTACTTATTTTGATGATTATCCAAGATTAGCTGAATTATCCAAAGGATTGGGTGAAGCCATGAAAGGGATTGAAATCAGTAAATTAACCGAATCAGAAAGAATGCAAGATCGAGGCTGGTAATGACAACAATTGCCAACTTAAAAGCTAACAAAATCGTTGGGGTGCTTAATTTACAAGGTGCCGTAACTGAACATTTAAACATGTTGGCTAGCATTGATTTTGTGTGCCCTATTGCAGTTAAAAAACCTGAACAATTGTGTCAACTTGATGGCTTAATTATTCCCGGTGGTGAATCAACAGCAATCAGTCGTTTAATTAGACAAAATGATTTATTTGAGCCAATCCAAGCATTTGCTAAACAAGGTAAAGGTATTTTTGGCACCTGCGCTGGGTTAGTTCTTTGCGGAACTGAAACCAGCCATAATGAGGTTGAACAACTGGGACTAATAGATATTATTGTTGAACGAAATGGCTTTGGGCGGCAAATAAATAGCTTCGAAACAGTGTTAGATATTGCACCTATCGGTCAGCAAATTCCAGCGGTATTTATTCGTGCCCCCTATATTGCCACAGCAGGTAAACAAGTAAAACAACTCGCTTTTGTTGATAATCATTGTGTAATGGCGGAACAAGATAATATTTTGCTATGTTCATTCCACCCAGAACTAACTACCGATAACCGCATAATGCGCTATTTTGTTGAAAAATGTTAACGCTTAAAATGTAGTCCATTTTTAAACTATAAAAATAGCAAATTTTAGTAATATTTGATTATTGGCACTAATTATTAGTGCCATTTTTTGTCTTAAAAACCCCGTTCCTCAATTTTTTTGGTTGTTTGAGTTTCGGACGTTTTGTTGTTTGATAGCTTGTTTTGTGGTTATTTCTATACGGCGATTACGTCCGAGTTAAGAGGGTTGGCGCCAACCCTCTTTACAATCTCCCGCGGCGACCACGCAAGTGGTCACGATGTGACTGCCTTCCGCCTGCGTTCGCTTTTAACGCTCCTTGCCAAACATCCCTGTTTGCCATGCTTACCTCTCTCAGTTGTCAGCACATTGCGAATGTCGCACCACAAAATCGTTTTTTATCGCCCTAACGTTATTTTTCTTATCCTCAGCTTTAATACCTAAGAACTAAGAACTAATAGCTAGGGATAGACACAGAGTCCGCCGTATGAACGGTCTATATCTTCCCCTCTATACAAGCCACCATCATCCGCGCTAACAGTATAAAAAAACGCTCGACTACTACCCACCCCCCTATCTTGCGTCAAATAGCTGCTTGTAAAGTAGGCATTAGCGAAATGGGTCATATCCCCCCATTCCGAGACCAATCCTCCACCAATGTGACGACTGACCAGATTATTAGGTGACGAAGGCGTTGCACCTCCTACTGCACCTTGACACCAATAACCACTACCCCTTCCCTGACAAGTCGCGTTAGTTAAATCCCTGATCTTTGGAAGACGGTATCCTCCAATCTTATTACACCAAGGTGATATATTAGAAGGGGTACTTCTATAATCACCACGATTAACAAACCACTGCTTTAACTCAAATCCATATTTGACCACCGCATTACCACTGCTATCACGACCGACTAACTCAAATACCTGCGGTAAAGATGGTCTGTCGATTCTATCTGGATTTGCTGAGTACCATTGATTAGAGTCTGTAACAGCAGGACCTGTTAGGGTGACTCGAACGAGGGTATTTCTTTCATATGGATAGGTCATAGTAGCAGTAATACCACCATGAGAAACCGGCGCCCAAGATAAGGCCTGACTAACACCACCAATATCTAAATTAAACCACAAATTATTAGCACCAGCAGTCGGGAAGTTTAAACCATAAGACGATGGTGTAACTGACTGTGGTAGAAAAGCTCTATTAACCTGGTCCCAAACGGCAGCAGAAATCCCTGCATTAGGAAAGTCGCCAGGTCTTACATAACAAATCACTGGTGCTGCCTTAGGATTAATATAATAAGTGGCATTACCTGCCGTAAAACGACTTTCATTAGGTACCCCATAACGTGTTGTTAATCTACCTTCACCATTAGATAAGGTTAATTTATATGGCGCTTTACAAATAGTCGGCACTTCATTACGAGCAACAGAATTATTGTCTTTATCACGAATAGATAACCCTAAACTACCGGTGGCGGTGACGCCATTAACGCCCTGACCATCGCCATCATCATCTCCCCAATAATTATACGGTGTGCCAATAAGTGAACTTAATGCAATAGAATTAGTATTCGTTGGTACTAACATACCAATATCCGCAAAACTCTGACCAATAGCAGGTAACTCGATAGGATTAGTTGAACTCGAATTATTGGTTGTGGGAGTAAATGTTCTACCATCAGAAAGGGATATCCTGAGTAGCGCTTCGGTATTTGTTACCCGGGTACGACCACCATCAAAGGTTAAATATGGGGCTGAGCCATAAATAATATTGGTCGTTTTTGTGGTTAATGCATAATTAGAAAAAGAGATAGACTGTAAAACAACCATGGTTAATAACAAAACCATCGGCCGAGATAAAAAGACTAAACCAAGAAATTTTGAAAAATTTTGCCGGAATTTCGGAAATTTTGGAAATTGTCGAAATAATAAACTGCGGTAAAATAATGAACGATGTGCGCTTAACTTTAGAGAGGTGAATTTATAGGTTGGGCAGGTTGTGTGTTGTGTGTTGTGTGTTGAAAATTATAATCCATATCAGATATCCTTGTCAATCCAATTTTATGATTTATTTAAAATTTTAAGCCTAATGGCATAAAATTTATCCATTCGTATAAATATGCTATAAAAGTATAGTGATTGCAAAAAACCATGCAACTTTTTTTGTCGGTTTAATTGTTAACTTTTGTAAAGGTGAATGTAATATTACGTTTTAATTACGCCCTTAAAACCAATTTCGGAGAAACTTTAAGGGGATTTTTGGGCTTTAAAAACCCCGTTCCTCAAAATTTTTTAGTTCTTTATTTTTTAGTTCTTTGAGTTTCGGACGTTTTGTTGTTTGGTGGCTAGTTCTATGCGGTGAATACGTCCGAGTTAAGAGGGTTGGCGCCAACCCTCTTTACAATCTCCCGCGGCGACTACGCAAGTGGTCACGATGTGACTGCCTTCCGCCTTCGTTCGCTGTTAACGCACCTTGGCAAACATCCCTGTTTGCCATGCTAACCTCTCTCAGTTGTCAGCACATTGCCAATGTCGCGCTACAAAATCGTTTTTATCGCCACTTCGTTAACGTCAACGCCATTGCCTTGGCAGGGCAATGATTGTTTAATGTCCTAACATTATTTTTCTTATCCTCAGCTTCAATACCTAAGAACTAAGAAATAATAGCTAAGGATAGACACAGAGCATTGAGTGCGCCCAGCTCTCAGGTTCGCGAAATATTCTACCGTCAAACGAGCTAACTATATGCAGAACATAACTACTTCCCACAACCACATAACCTTGCAAAAAGTAGTAAGCTTTGTAGCGACTACTATAGAAATTCCCCCATTCCGAAAAAAATCCTCCACCAATCTGACGACTGGCAACAATATCAGGTGTCGAAGGCGGTATACCCAAGCTTCTATCTGGACATATTCCTTCCCTCCCATCACGATCTTTACAAGACGCATTAGTTAAATCCTTGACATTTGGAAGACGGTATCCTCCAAGACCATTACACCAATATTCTCCATAGCCATATATATTATCTCTATCATCACCTCTACCACGAAAAACAAACCACTGCTTTAACACAAATCCATATTTGACCACCGCATTACCACTACTATCACGACCGACTAACTCAAATGTCTGCGGTAATGATGGTATGGCGATTCTAACTGGATTACCTGATGTAGCAAAAGGACCCGTTAGGGTGACTCGAACGCTGGGGTAGTTGTTGTATGGGTATGGTGTATCGGTCATCGTCGCCGTAATACCACCATGAGAAACCGGCGCCCAAGATAAGACCTGACTAACACCACTAATATCTAAATCAAAATAAAAACCATTAGCACCAGTAGTCGGAAAGTTTGAACCATAAGACGATGGCGTAGCTGACTGTGTTAGAAAACCCTTACCAGGGTCCCATATGTCAGCAGGACCAGCATATCCACCTGGACCGTATCTCAAGTTAGGTCTTGCATAACAAATCACTGGCGATGCCTTAGGATTAATATAATAAGTGGCATTACCTGCCGTAAAACGACTTTCATTAGGCACACCGTAACGTGTTGTTAATCTACCTTCACCATTAGATAAGGTTAATTTATATGGCGCTTTACAAATAGTCAGTACTTCATTACGGGTAACAGCTTGATTATTTTTATCGACAATGGATAAATTTAAACTACCGGTAGCGGTGATACCATCAATCCCCTGACCATCGCCATCATCATCTCCCCAATAATTATACGGTGTGCCAATAAGTGAACTTAATGCAATAGAATCAGTATTCATTGGTACTAACATAGCAATATCATTAAAACTCTGACCAACAACAGGTAAAACGATAGGATTTCTTTCTGAATTATTGGTTGTCGGAGTAAATGTTCTACCATCAGAAAGCGATATCCCGAGTAGCGCTTCGGTATTTGTTACCCGGGTTCGACCACCATCAAAGGTTAAATATGGTGCTGAGCCATAAATAATATTGGTCGTTTTTGTGGTTAATGCATAATTAGCAAAAGAGATAGACTGTAATACAACCATGGTTA
>NZ_JACFSE010000013.1:0-15497 GCF_016100545.1 Gilliamella sp. W8128 | reverse complement strand
TCACCTTTACAAAAGTTAACAATAAAACCATCAAAAAAAGTTGCATGGTTTTTTGCAATCACTATACTTTTATAGCATATTTATATGAATGGATAAATTTTATGCTTAACGGCATAAAATTGTAAATAAATCATTAATTTAGTTGACAGGAATGTCGAATATGTATTATAATGTACAACACCAAACACCAAACACCAAACCTGCCCAACCTATAATTTAATTTCAGCTAATTACCTCAATTCAAGTTTAATTTTTCACGATAGTTTATTTTTTCTTAGGATATCAAAGCTAACATCTAGTGTTAGTAAATATCAATTTAGCCAAAGAGCAGAAAAAACAAACCAATGTTTAGTTCAGCTTTCTCATTGTAGAAATTTCACCGCCAATACAATACGATGTATTTTGTCTTTGACAAATTCTTCATTATTATCCGTTTGTTTACCTCTGGTTAAACCGTCTGTTTATATTTTATTTATTTTATGCTTTTTAGGTGTCAGTCAAAAAAGCCAAGCACTCACAGCGCATAGTATAAATGTCATTATTGGTAATAAACCAAGCGTTGTCGATATTGAAAGTGCATCAAAAAAGCATGGTTTTACTGTTAATAATGTTTTATATAGTTCATATACCAATAACTTAAGTGACACAAAAATCAATCAGTTTAATGGTAATTTAACAATTAAGGACTTTATTATTAAAGACTATTCAATAAATGATTTAGATATAACGGCTAATTATGATGATACCGATGGTGATGGTATTCGCAATAACACTCCGTTCACCGTAGAAAAAACAACCTATAGTTGGTTTGATAATAAAGGGATAAAAATCGAAAATAATGAAAAAATAATTGGTTGTGGTAGTGACATTTCCATGCCGTTAACTTTAACTATTACAACTAAAGTAAAAACCTATTCCGAATATGGTATTCCGAATGAAAGCGAATATTTTGATATCACTCAAAAATACAAAATTATGACTAAATCTGAAATTTGTTATGCCAAACCTTATGGAATGATACTGTATCCACAATATGCTTGGGGAAGTGTTAGACCTATATCATATAAAGGAAGTCTTGATTGTATTTTATCTGGTTATGCT
Source organism: Gilliamella sp. W8128 (assembly GCF_016100545.1). Classification (NCBI taxonomy): domain Bacteria; kingdom Pseudomonadati; phylum Pseudomonadota; class Gammaproteobacteria; order Orbales; family Orbaceae; genus Gilliamella; species Gilliamella sp. W8128. The sequence goes on along the minus strand of NZ_JACFSE010000013.1, from coordinate 14,396 downwards.
GATAATGAATTTGAATCATCACTTTTAGATGACAGTAAACATTGGATTAATGGTTGGAATCAAGATAGCAATCGAGTAAGAGATAGCTATTGTGGTGGCGGTTATGATGCTGCAGTTTTTGATCCTGAAAATGGTTTTAAAGTATCGGCGGTACCGCACTTTCCAACAACTGGTTTTCCTGGCGCAAAATTTCAATTAGTCATGACTGGTCATCAAGAGGATTTTGAATATACCTTATCGGCAACGCCAAATGATAGTGTTACGGTTGATAAACAAGGTAATGTTATGTTGGTTAAAAAACCGATAGGTCCCGTCACCATAACTGCAAAATTTAAACATGATGAACAAGTTCCTGAACAGAATTATACTTTTAATTTAACCGGTATATGGGCGGTACCATATGGAAATGACTTTTATACTTATCAGCAAACGGTTAATTTATGTGGTGGAGAAGCGAATATTCCGTCAAGGACTGAAATGTCAAACTCTCCAAATGCACCAATGTCATGGACAGAATTGCCACTTGAATGGGATGCTTTTACTCGTACTATAGGACAAGGGCTTTTGAGTGAATGGGGTATGACAATTAAGAATACTTATCCTGATTCAAATTGGTTTAGTGGACTTTTGTGGTTTTATTCTCGAGATAAATATATTGTTCCTGAGGGTGCTTCAAAAGAATTTTTTGATAGATTTGCCATTGATGCTTGGATAGGTCAAATTAAAGTTTGGGAGAAATCAAAAAATTTACACGCAGTTTGTAAACAATAAAAAAGTCTATTAATGAATATTATTAATTAAATGAAGATATATTGGCATCCGCCAATCGAAGTCGTACTTGCTACTCTCGCCAATTAAGTTATCGAAATAATGGATAATGGAACGGTGAAATTAATGGTGAATGAGTGGCATGGTTAATGACTGGAATGCGACAACGTAATATTTACTTCAGTGCTCAGGCTATCTGGGTAGTGATTGGGATTCTTATTATTACTTAACCGCTAGTCAAGCAGGCAATGCAACCGTTTTAAATAAGTCAAAAAAAGTATAGAGTTTATTTATAAAAAAGAAGATAAGTATTAATAGAATATATTTGTATTCCATAAATAGACTTTGCCATTCGTAAAGAATTATCATATTGTACTGATGTTTCTAACAATGAATTTAATTTCGATTTTGCAGAAACATTATGACATCCATTTACACATAAATTAATTTCAGAAATTCGTTATAAGGGCGTCAGCAAAAGAGTCAAATAATTAAAAAATAGTACTTGTTATTGGATTATTTTATAATAAAAAATTCTTCAACAATCTAATATTAATCTCCTCACTATAAGGGATTATTATAAAAATCATTAATAATCTGATTATTAAATTTTTACAACGCATTGCAAAAAAATAATATTTGAAAAACACTATTGGTTCGATAGTGAGCAATCAGCATCATTTTAAAATGTTGTTTTCAACATTTTAGGCAAATTTATTATTAGACATGAGGAATAAGGATGAGTAAATTTCTAAAAATATTATTAACCATGGTTGTTAGTCTATTGATGATCTCGTGTGCACAAAGGGCTAATTTAGTCACAAATAAGGATTCATTAGCTACATACACACAATATTCTGATATTGAACCCAAAGGTAAACAACCCAAAGCTAGAATTACGGTAATTCAAGTCGGTTCAAGAGATTTTAGAACTTTAGGATTACAAGTTTATAATCAAGAAAAGCGAGATGAATCTGGCTATTTAACTTATTATCTATTTGGTAGTAAATTTTATGCTGATAAAGTTGCCGATATACCGGGAATAGTTGTTCCTGACGATTTAGTCCAACCAATTAATCAACTGAATATTCGACCCGGCAAAGCTTTCATTTTTACTACCTCGGTTGGTAAATATAAAAGGGTTGAGCCAGGCTGGTTTAAACGAGGTTATACTGAAAGAATTACCTGTAAGTGGAATGATAAAAAATTAGTTTTTATACCAAAAGAAGGTAAAGATTATTTATTATCGATTGGGGCAATACCGACCCAAGAGGAGAATAAATTCCTATGTATATTAAAGTTACAAGAATGGGATAAGAAAACTAAACAATACCAAAAAGTTCCATTTATTCTTTATCCTGGTAAATAATTACTGAAATTATTTTAAACCGCTTAATAAAAGTGTCCAACTTTATGGGGTCACTTCATATATAGCGGTTTAAAATTGATTGCTTAGTGATAAATAAACTGACAACAAATTAAATTCTTCTATTTAAAAAATCCTTAAAGCAAATTACTCCCTCAAAAATTGAGAAGAGGAGAGAATTGCTTTTAATCCTATATTGCTTAGTCTTTCTGGTTAAAAATTGAATCTACATCAAATTAGGCTATAATGCCGCATCGTTTAATTTTTGTTATTAAAGATGAATATTGGTTTTATTGGCGCCGGTAAAGTGGGTTGTACTTTGGCTAAATATTTTAGTCTTTGTGGTCTGCAAATTACTGGTTTTTATAGTCGTGATTATCAACAAGCACAAGCGGCAAGTGAATTTACTGGTAGTGAAGCATATTTAACTTTATCTAGCTTAGTTGAGGATTGTGATTGTCTATTTTTGACTGTGCCGGATAGTCAAATTAGTTCTGTATGGCAAGTGGTTAGTCGATTGCCGATTGACAATAAATTAGTTGGTCATTGCAGTGGTTTGCTGACATCGCAGTTATTTACTGTCGATCATATTGTTCATCCTTTAGCATTTTCGCTACATCCTTTATCGGCAATTTATGATCGTTTTACCTGCTATAAAGAGATGGCTAAGGTATCCTTCACTTTAGAAGCCAATAATTCCCTAGCATTAGCTAAATTACAACCGATTTTGTCACCTTTGGTTAATGCGATAGCAATATTATCGGCAGAACATAAAGCGCTTTATCATGCCGCTTGCGTTATGCTAAGTAATCATGTTATCGCCTTAGCGCAAGTTGGCAGTGATATGTTGGCACAGTGTGGTTTAGATCCCCATTTTTGCCAACAAGCGTGGCATGATCTATTTTTAGCGAATGCCAAAAATATTTGTAATGTTGGTACTATAAATGCATTAACTGGTCCGGTTGAACGCAATGATGTAAATACTATAAAACAACATTTACTCAACTTACCTGCTGATTTAAAACCTTTATACCAACAATTATCGACAATATTACTTAATCTTAGTCGGCAAAAACATCCTGATAGGGACTATCATCAATTAGAACTGGAGCTGTTACCTTGAAAAATACAATTCTAACTTTACAACAACGCAAACAAAATCAACAAAAGATCACCATGTTAACTGCTTATGACTACACAACGGCAAAACTGATGGACGATAGCGGTGTAGATTGTTTATTAGTTGGTGATTCATTAGGAATGGTGATGCTAGGCTATGAAAGCACGGTTTCTGTCACCATGGAAGATATGATCCATCACTCTAAAGCAGTGGCAAAGGGCGCTAAAAACGCATTAGTTGTGACGGATTTACCGTTTATGTCTTACCATGCTTCTGTTTATGATGCTGTACATAATGCTGGTCGTTTGATTCAAGAAGGCAATGCACAGGTTGTAAAACTAGAAGGTGGGCGAGCATTTTGTGAACATATTAAGATGATCACTCAAGCATCGATTCCGGTTATTGCCCATATTGGTTTGATGCCACAATCAGTATTAGCATTAGGCGGTTATAAAGTACAAGGTAGAGATTACCAAGCGGCTAAAGATATTATTTTGGATGCATTAGCGGTTGAACAAGCTGGTGCTGCAGCTATTTTACTCGAATGTGTACCTGCCGATTTAGCTAAATTTATCACTGAACTTGTTAGCATACCAACGATCGGTATTGGTGCAGGTCATGGTTGTGATGGTCAAGTGTTAGTTTATCAAGATATGTTGTCAATGTATGATGGCGTATCATCTAAATTTGTTAAATCTTTTGCGCCAATCGGTGATCAAATGAAGCAAGCATTTGCCGATTATTGCCAAGAGGTAAAACAGCAACAATACCCAGCATCAATACATGAGTTTGCCATTGATGGTGAGATTATGACTCAACTCAAATCTGAATTTTCAAAATAGCCAGAAAGGATAATAATTGTGAAAGTTGTAACAACAATTGATGAAGTTCGTCAGCAGGTTAAATCGTGGCGTAAAAACGGTGCTAGTATTGGTTTAGTGCCAACCATGGGGTATCTGCATGAAGGTCATCAGAGCTTAATGGCTGCGGCTAAACAAGATAATCAAAAAGTGATTGTTACCATTTTTGTCAATCCAATGCAGTTTGGCCCGAAAGAAGACTTAGCCAGTTATCCACGTGACTTAGAGCGTGACAAAAACGCCTGCCAACAAATGGGTGTTGATCTGATTTTTTGTCCATCAGCCAGTGAAATGTATGATGCCAATTTTAATAGCTATGTGAATGTTAATGGTCTAACTGATGCGCTTTGCGGCAAAAAGCGCCCCGGTCATTTTAAAGGTGTTTGTACTGTGGTTACTAAGTTATTTAATATCACGCAACCTGATCGAGCCTATTTTGGTCAAAAAGATGCGCAACAACTAGCGGTTATTCAACGTATGGTAAGCGATCTTAATGTTGACATCGAAATTATCGGTTGCCCAATTGTGCGTGAAAGTGATGGACTAGCTAAAAGTTCTCGCAATAGCTATTTATCGCCACAAGAACGCTTAGCTGCTATCTGTTTGTATCAATCAATCGAGTGTGCCCAGCAACTGATACAAGCCGGTGAAAAATCGGTACAAACCATCTTAACCGCGATGCAGAATATTATAAATGCTCAGCCGTTAGCTAAAATTGATTATATTGAATTTGTTGATTATGCAACATTAACTGCGGTTGATCGTTTAAATCAAGATAGTTTATGTGCTTTGGCGGTTTATATTGGTAAAACCAGATTGATTGATAACTTTATCTATCATCATTAGTCTTTACCATTCTAATCGTACATAACGTTAAGACCACTTGCCAACAAGTGGTTTTTTTATACTAATTTTATTGTTATCTGATTTAAATTTGATTTAATCAAACACTTTATTCGTCTAGTAATTTATTGTTATATCATTTTACGGTAGAATAACCACATTTTTATGCCTTGAATTAGGATTGATGCCTTTATTATGAAAAATACGACTTATAATCCACAAGAAATCGAACAACCTATTTATCAACATTGGGAAGAAAGTGGTTACTTTAAGCCTAATGGTGACAAATCTCAGCCTAGTTATTGTATTGCTATTCCACCACCAAATGTAACTGGTAGTTTGCATATGGGACATGCTTTCCAACAAACTATTATGGATGCGCTAATTCGTTATCATCGTATGCAAGGCAATAACACGCTATGGCAATCAGGTAGTGACCATGCCGGTATTGCAACCCAAATGGTGGTAGAACGTAAAATTGCTGCTGAAGAAAACAAAACTCGCCATGATTATGGTCGTGAAGCGTTTATCGAAAAAATTTGGCAATGGAAAGCAGAATCAGGTGGTAGCATCACTAAACAGATGCGACGTTTAGGTGATTCGGTTGATTGGGATCGTGAACGCTTTACTATGGATGAAGGTCTTTCTAACGCGGTTAAAGAAGTTTTTGTAAGACTCTACCAAGAAGATTTAATTTATCGTGGTAAACGCTTAGTTAACTGGGATCCAAAATTACGTACCGCAATTTCTGATCTTGAAGTAGAGAATCGTGAAGTAAAAGGTTCAATGTGGCATTTGCGCTATCCATTAGCGGATGGTGTTAAAACTGCAGAAGGCAAAGATTATCTAGTTGTCGCTACAACTCGTCCTGAGACACTATTTGGTGATACCGGTGTTGCCGTTAATCCAGAAGACCCTCGTTATAAAGATCTCATCGGTAAATTTGTCATATTACCATTTGTTAATCGCCGAATTCCGATTGTTGGCGATGAACATGCGGATATGACAAAAGGTACTGGCTGTGTAAAAATTACCCCTGCACATGACTTTAATGACTATGAAGTAGGGCGTCGTCATCAATTACCGATGATTAACATCTTAACTTTTGATGGTGATATTCGTGCTCAAGCTGAAGTGTTTGATACTAATGGAGAGCCAAGTACTGCACACGCAACCGATATTCCGGCACAATTCCAAAATTTAGAACGCTTTGCGGCGCGTAAATTAGTTGTTGCAGAGTGTGAAGCTCAAGGTATTTTAGAAAAAATTGAACCGCATGACTTAACTATCCCGTATGGCGATCGTGGTGGTGTGGTAATCGAACCTATGTTAACCGATCAATGGTATGTGAGAGCAAAAGTATTAGCGCAACCAGCTATTGCGGCGGTAAAAAATGGTGATATCCAATTCGTGCCTAAACAGTATGAAAATATGTATTTTTCATGGATGAATGATATTCAAGATTGGTGTATTTCGCGACAATTATGGTGGGGACACCGAATTCCAGCTTGGTATGATAATCAAGGCAACGTCTATGTTGGTCGTGATGAGGCTGAAGTTCGTCGTGAAAATAATCTTGCAGCAGATATCGAATTGTCACAAGATGACGATGTCCTTGATACTTGGTTCTCATCAGCACTATGGACGTTTTCAACTTTAGGTTGGCCGGAAAACACTGATGATTTAGCTACTTTCCATCCAACTAATGTGCTAGTGACAGGTTTTGATATTATCTTCTTCTGGGTTGCTCGAATGATTATGATGACCATGCATTTCATTAAAGATGAGCATGGTAAACCACAAGTACCGTTTAAAACGGTATATGTGACAGGGCTAATTCGCGATGAAGAAGGGCAAAAAATGTCGAAATCTAAAGGTAATGTTATCGATCCTTTAGATATGATTGATGGTATTTCACTTGCCGATTTATTAGAAAAACGTACTGGTAATATGATGCAGCCACAATTAGCGGAAAAGATTGCCAAACGTACAGAAAAACAGTTCCCGAATGGTATTGAAGCCCATGGTACAGATGCCTTACGTTTTACCTTAGCGGCGCTGGCATCAACTGGTCGTGATATCAATTGGGATTTAAAACGTTTAGAAGGTTATCGTAACTTCTGTAATAAACTATGGAATGCCAGCCGTTATGTATTGATGAATACCCAAGATCACGATTGTGGTTTTAAAGGTGGAGAGTTAGATTATTCATTAGCGGATAAATGGATCTTGGCAGAGTTTAACCAAACCGTAAAAACCTACCGTGAAGCATTTGATACTTACCGTTTTGATTTAGCTGCTAATATCTTATATGAATTCACTTGGAATCAGTTCTGTGACTGGTATTTAGAGTTAACTAAATCAGTATTGGCAAATGGTGAACAGAATCAGCAACGTGCTGCTCGTCACACTTTAGTCACGGTACTTGAAGCCTTATTACGTTTGGCGCATCCAATCATTCCATTTATTACTGAAGCTATTTGGCAAAGTGTCAAACCATTAATGGCAATCAAAGCTGATACCATTATGTTACAACCAATGCCAGCATTTGATAGCCAATTAGTTGATGATAAAGCGGTTGCCGATATCAATTGGATTAAAGATGCTGTCATTGCGGTTCGTAATATCCGTGCTGAAATGAATATCGCACCAAGCAAACCATTACAGCTATTGATTAGAAAAGCATCACCAGCCGTTCATCGTGTAATTAGTGACAATGTCACTTTTATCGAATCATTAGCAAGATTATCAGAAATTGTCTTGTTAGATGAAGGTGAAGCAGGGCCATTATCAGTCACTAAATTGGTTGATGGTGCCGAACTCCTGATCCCAATGGCTGGGCTTATTAATAAAGAAGATGAGCTAGCCCGTCTTGAAAAAGAGATCGCTCGTATTGATGGCGAAATTGCGCGTATTGATAATAAACTATCTAATGCTAGCTTTGTCGATAAAGCTCCCGCAGCAGTCGTTGCCAAAGAGAAAGAAAAACAACAAGGCTATATTGCTGATAAAACCAAATTGCAAGAGCAGTATGCAGCCATAAAAAGTCTTTAACAACTTGAATAAAAACCCTCTCATATGAGAGGGTTTTTTATCTTATTAAACCGTTAACTAATCTTGAAGTAATCAAAATGGCAATGGCCAATGGCATTATCTGCTTCAGTTGCGGCAAAAATTCCTACTTTAGCCCCCACCCATTTGCCTTTTCCAGCTGCGAAGCTAGGTTTAATTAAAATCCAATCTGTCTTATGATCTTTATAGTAAAATTGACAGATACCATTCAAACCAACTTCGACTTTAAGTTGGCAATGCTGTGAAGATAATTGACCGACAATTTGTTGATATTCGTCAACTTGACCTGAATCTTTCATCCAACCATATCGATAATACAGCTTATACTGGCCATTATCATAACCGATCATAATCGCAGCATAACGTTCACCATAAACGATTAAGCCGCCCAAATCACCTGATTGCTTAGCATTCAATTTAAGTTGAGTTTGCGCCGTGAATTGCCATGCTGAAAATTTTTGCAGCAATAAGTTAGCTGCAAAATAGAGTGTACGCTGTTTATTATGCATAGGTAATGGATAACAACTTAAGGTTAATCCTTGATCACTTGCTATTAGCCAATCAGGATTAGGATTTGCCTGCCATTGCCACTGTAAACCAAATTTACCATGCTGGAAATCGTCACTGGTTTGGATTTTATACTCTTCTGAGTGATGGAGCACAGTTGGTTTTTTATATGATAATACCGGTTGTCCTGTAAAGTCATTATTGATACTCTCACCAATGCGAGGCCAATCATCATCACCCCAATACATTGGCTGTAAATGAACAATACGGCCATATAAATGGGCATCTTGAAAGTGTACAAACCAGCACTCATTATTGTCCAATTCGACCCATCCACCTTGATGAGGGCCGTTAATGGTGGTATTGCCTTGAAATAGCACATTGCGTGCAGTCCAAGGACCCGTTAAATTACGGCTACGTAACACCGATTGCCAACCATTTTCAACACCGCCAGCTGGTGCAAAAATGTAATACCAACCATTGCGCTTATAAAGTTTTGGTCCTTCAAGTGTCGGTAAATCGGCAGTGCCATCATAAATAATTTGACCTTCGCCAATCAATGTTGATCCATCATTAGCCATTTCAAACAGCTGCAATTTATGTTTTACACCACAACGACTTTGCGCAAAGGCATGCACTAACCATGCTCGACCATCATCATCCCAAAATGGGCAAGGATCAATCCAACCGAGTGCTGGTTGTAAGCAGTGTGGTTTGCTCCATTTACCCCAAGGATCAGAGGTATTAGACATAAAAATACCTTCGTCAGGAGTACTAAAAAACACCCAAAGTTTTTCATTATGATAGCGAATCGATGGCGCCCAAACCCCTTTACCGGGTTGGACTGCATCATAACCAGGTAAGTCAAGTGCATCAAAAACATGATTGATAATCTGCCAATTTACCAAGTCTTTTGAGTGGAGGATCGGTAATGCTGGCATATGGTTAAAGCTAGATGAAACCATAAAGAAATCATCATTTACTTTGACAATATCCGGATCGGAATAATCACCGCAGATAATAGGGTTGTGATAATAATCTAAACTCATATAATTAACCTTTAATTGTAACTATTACTTATCGACATACTATCTTAGTCATCACTATCTTTATTTTGTTGTCTAGCAAGTAAATCACTTTGAATTTTTTCCATCATTTTGTCATCTAATTTATAAAAACGCATTAACCACCAAAGTAATAAATATGAAAATGCTGGTCCAATAGTTAAAAGACCAATAATGCCCATTGTGGCTAATGGTGTTTGTTCATTTACACCTGCTTGATAGCCTAATAAACCTAAACAGATGCCGACTAAAGCACCAGCGATTGCCATGCCGAGTTTTAAGGCAAATAAATTACCTGAGAAAGATAGACCAGTTGCTCGGCGTCCAAATTTCCATTCACCATAATCAGCAGCATTGGCCATCATATTCCATTTGAATGGTTGATACATGGAGTGGAAAAAGCCAATTAAAAAATAGAGTGGGAAAATAACCGCTAACCATACCGGTGGAACAAAAAACATTACTACGCCAATAACAAATAACGTTAAATTAATATTTTTAAAAAGTTGAATAGCAGTAAAACGTTTAGCAAAATAACCAGCAGCCATCGCGCCTAATATTGTACCGACCACCGATGTTGACACAAAGGCTGATTTCATCGCTGTACCTGCTGCTGAGCTAACGCCACCCATCATCAAGTAAGTTGCATAGTAAAGCGTTGCTGAACTACGCATAACGCCAGCCATACTTGAAAAGAAGGTAATAAGCGCCACAATACACCACTGATCATTGCCTAATAAGCATTTTAAATCTTTTTTAACACTGACATTTTTATCTTCAATTGGTACTACTCTTTCTTCAGTGGTTGCAAAACAGAACACTAACATGCCAATTGCAATAACACCCATAACCGCCATGGTTAACTGAAATCCGAGTTGCTTATTTTCTTTTCCTAACCAATCGACTAAAAATAACGTACCGATTGATACCATAAGTCCTGATGCCGATGAAATAGTAAATCGATAGGATTGAGCGGATAGGCGATCTTTTTCATCACGAGCAATAACACCACCAAGAGCACAATAAGGAATATTAATAAATGTATAACAAAGCATTAATAAAGCATAGGTAACGTATGCGTATAAAAGTTTACCTGAATAACCAAAATCTGGTGTTGTATAAGTCATAACAGCCAGTACCGCATAAGGAATCGCAAACCAGATCAACCATGGTCTAAATCGTCCCCATCTTGTTTTAGTACGATCGGCAACCATACCTGTAATCGGATCGATAATAGCATCAAAAATTCGCGTAGCGAGGAACATTATGCCAACCGCAGCTGCAGAAAGGCCATAAATATCAGTATAAAAATAGGTCAAAAACATCGTCACCGAGGAATAGACAATACCACAAGCTGCATCGCCCATCCCAAAGCCAATTTTTTCCATGACTGATAATTTTTTATTATTATCCATCATAAACTCCTTTTAGTTATCAAAATATGATTTGCATAAAACTGTCATTATTTAATTATCGGTTGCGTTAACAACTTATTGAAAAAATAACAATAAATAGAGTTTATAAAATTCATTTTCAAAACAGTATTATGATTTTGCATACCTTAATTACGTTATATGGTTAATGTGATAGATATCACAAATCTATAGCACCATTTTTGACATAGATAATGCATTAAGAATTGATATTTGATGGGCTTTAACGGCAAGAGTAGCTGAATTGTGGATGTGTATTTTGATAATCTAGATTAATTATCGAAAAGTATTAAGATGTTATAACTAACGTTAGCGATTTATTGGATGGATTTTGGCTTTAAAAACCCCGTTCCTCAATTTTTGGTTGTTTAAGATTCGGACGTTTTGTTGTTTTGTAGCTAGTTTGCTGGTTAGTTTTATATGGTGATTACGTTCGAGTAAAGAGGGTTGACGCGAACCCTCTTTACCAACTCCCACGGCGACCACGCAAGAGGTTACCATGTGACAGCCTTCCGCCTTCGTTCGCTGTTAACGCACCGGCTGTGATTTGTTTCTGACAAAATACAACCTTGGCAAACATCCATGTTTGTCATGCTAATCTCACTCAGTTGTCAGCACATTGCTAATGTCGCTAAATAAGATTAACTAAATTTACTTTGCAAGCAACAAACTATTATTAGCGCTAGCTGATTTTTTGATGACGCCATAGCCATTTACCACTAATAAGTCGATAATAGAAGAAAATACTTCTAATAATCCAATCTAAGAACATACCGAACCAAACCCCAATCACCCCAAAGCCAAAATAAACGCCAAAAATATAACCCACAACAATCCGACACATCCACATACTACCAATAGCGACCCACATGGTATAACTGGCATCTTTCGCACCTTTAAAACCGTATGGTAAAACAAAGGATGATGCCCAAAAAGGCGTAAATAAGGCATTAAACCAAAGTAAATGTTTGGAGATCTCAATAACTTCCTGATCATTAGTGTAAAGCGAACTTAATAATCCTGCGAATGGGATCGATAAAAAAGCTAAAAAACAGAGTAACAAACTGGTTAGATGAAAAATAAATTTAAGCTGCCTTGTTGGTTGATAAATTTGCCCCATACCAATACGTTTACCAACAATAATTGTCGATGTTGCACCGAGAGTTCCACCCGGTAAATTAAGCAATCCAGCAATTGAAAACGCAATAAAATTAGCTGCTATAGTTGAGGTGCCCATACCGGCAACAAAAGTTTGTGTGAGCAATTTTCCGATATTAAACATTACCGATTCGACACTAGCAGGAATGCCGATACTTAAAATATCAATCAAAATTTTACCATTGAACGAATGAAAATAACTACGGAGAGGAATAAATAACGCTCGACTTGGTTTTATGGTTAAGACTAATAAAATAAAAAACATGCCACAATAACGTGAGATTGTTAAGCCAATACCCGCACCAATAAAACCTAATCCTTGCCAACCTAAAGCGCCGTAAATAAGCACATAACTGATCGTCAAGTTTAAAATATTCATGATAATGTTTAAGTACATTGGTAATTTGGTATTGCCAGCACCACGTAATGCACCACAACCAACTAAGATAAAGGCAAGAGCAGGGTAACCTAAAACGGTTAATCTTAGAAAGGTAAGTGTTAATTCCTTAACTTCAGGATCGGCTTTACCTGCAATAATCTCGACAATCCAATATCCGGAAAACTCAACAAACAAAAACAGTAAAATCGAAATTATCACTAATAACGTAATGGATTGCCTTGCTGCGACCACGGCTTTTTTACGATTGTGTCGTCCCAAGCTAAACGCCACCACCACTGATGTCCCTAGTGCAACCGCCATAAAGAAGGACATTATAATCATATTAAAGCTTTCCGCCAGACCGACGGCAGCCATCTCGGCCTTACCAATCCAACTCACTAAAAACGTACTGAAAATACCCATCAAAATGACTGACAAATTCTCAATTAAAATTGGCATTGCTAAAGGATAAATTTCGCGCCAGAACAGCACATTATTTGAACGTCGTTTTTTATAAAGTTGAAGATTCTTCAATCGACTAACAAGTTGAAAATCCAATTTCAGGCCTAAAAATTTATTTAGAAAATTTAGTATATTATAACGCCTTTATTTGCTAAAAATGAAATTAAGTTTTATAAAAACTCAACATTAATAATTATCATTACCAATAAAGGGTATCACTATTTCAAGGCTTATAAATTATAAATAAATTGAGGAATGGAGTTTTATTGTCAAAATAAATAATATACCATTACTAAAAATTTTTGGAGGAGAGGTATGAAGAAATTATTGATTGGAGGCTTTTTAAGCTTAGTTTTAATTGGATGTTCCACTAGACCGCCTGCTGAACATGAAATAAAACAAGTACCAGAAGCAAGAATATTTAATCATCAAGCTAAACTAGATAATAATGCGACATTAGTGTTTATTAGAGATAAAGGATTGACTGGTAGCGGATGTTACATTAATTTATTTTTAAATGGGCAAGAAGTGGCTAAGTTTGAAACTAAAGAAAGAGCAACTTTTTATCTGCCAGCTGGTGAAGTTATTATTGGTGCATCTATACAAGGTCATGGATTGTGTAGTTTTAATGCTCCCCGTCGTGAACGTGATTTTAATTTAAATAACAATGAGAAAAAAATCTTTAGATTATTTATAGATCAAAATGGAAACACTGACATAATTCCAACAACTTTATATCAATGATTCAAAAGTTTAAAAAGAACCTGTATTGCAGGTTCTTTTATTTTTTAAATTATTATAAGTAAATCAAAATTTAAATAATCAAATCAGATAAAAGTATATTACTTTATTACAAATCAGTATGACGAGTATTATTTAGCGACTTTCGCAATGTGCTGACAACTGAGTGAGGTTAGCATGGCAAACAGGGAAGTTTGCCAAGGAGCGTTAACAGCGAACGAAGGCGGCAGGCAGTCACGCAGTGACCACTTGCGTGGTCGCCGCGGGAGATTGTAAAGAGGGTTGGCGCCAACCCTCTTGACTCGGACGTAATCACCGTATAGAAACAACCACCAAACAACAAAACGTCCGAAACGCAAAGAACTAAAAAATAAAGAACTAAAAATTTTGAGGAACGGGGTTTTTAAAACCAAAAAATCCCCCTAAAGTTTCTTCGAAATTGGTTTTAAGGGCGTAATTAAAACATAATATTACGTTAAACTTTACAAAAATTAACAATTTAACAGCTTAAATAAGTTGCATGGTTTTTTCCAGTCATTATACTTTTATAGCATATTTATACGAATGGATAAATTTTATGTCGGTAGGCATAAAATTGTAAATAAATCATTAATTTAATTGAC
>NZ_JACFSE010000012.1:0-44553 GCF_016100545.1 Gilliamella sp. W8128 | reverse complement strand
CGGCGACCACGCAAGTGGTCACGATGTGACTGCCTTCCGCCTTCGTTCGCTTTTAACGCACCGGCTGTGATTTGTTCCTGACAAAACACAGCCTTGGCAAACATCCCTGTTTGTCATGCTAACCTCACTCAGTTGTCAGCACATTGCGAATGTCGCTAAATTAAATACACCAAACTTATTTGTCAAAATAAACTCTTATTATTGGAACTAGCTGATGTTATAACTAACGTTAGCTATTTATTGGTTATATTTAGGTTTTAAAAAACCCGTTCCTCAAATTTTTTGTGCTTTTGTTGAATTATGTTAATTATTCAGCTACTTATCTCTTGTTTTAAATTTACAGGTAAAATACAATAATAAATAGTAACGGCTATAAATAATACAAGGAAATTAATTATGATGACAGGTAACTGTTTATGTGGCGAAATTGTCTATCAGCTAAATAGTGATATTAAAGCGATTGTCTTTTGTCACTGTTCACGTTGTCGCAAACAAACTGGTTCAGCGTTTAATTCTGCCACACTCATTAACAAGGAAGATTTAACTTTTATCAAAGGTGAGGAAAATATAAAAGTTTTTTCTAGCTTAGGCGTCAACCGTCATTTTTGTGGTAATTGTGGTTCACATCTATTTTCTAGTCGTGATAATGATAATAGTACTTACCGATTACGTATTGGATTGATTAATGAGCCAATTAATTCTGAAAAGCGTATACACATTTATACGGGTTCAAAAGCCAATTGGGATACTATTTGTGATGGTGATACTGAATATGAGGAAAATATACCACCTAAACTGTGATCATTCAGTTTCAATTTAAGTTATTATCGGGTTTTAGGTTGTGATTAGATAATGATTAGACTAAAACCTAACATTCCATTTATCAAATTAATGATCTTTCAGTTTTGCGTCTCGTTGCCAATAGCTTTTGTGTGCAAAACCAATTAGATTATTGGTCATCTTAATTTCTTGTAATCGTAGTGACCAAATCGGCGCTTTCATGACTCTTGCAAAAGGAAAGGCGGAATAATAAAGCTTATAAGCATTGCTAGCTTTGTTATCAATGAGTTGTTCAGCTATAGCGCTAAATTGAATACCTTGAATTTTAGTTATCGATTTTGGATTAACACTTATAGTACCGGCAACATTTGGATTGTGTAGCATTGCTTGTGCATGTTTGGTTTTTAATTCTGATAAGAAATATAAACACCAGTTCTCTTTATCAAATACATAGAATGCATTACATGCCCATGGCTGGTTATTAGCTAATATCGCACATAAATTTACTACATGTTGTTGCTGGATAAATTGCGCGATTTTAGACTCACTTTTTTTCATGATATTACTGTTTATTCAGATTTTTGATTAAGATGCATATCTTCACCCCAGCGAGGTAAACAAGGTACATCAATATCAAACAGGTCAAGTGCTCTAGCAACACTATGGGTAATAATATCATCCACACTTTCAATGTGTTGATATAACGCAGGAACTGGCGGAAAAATAATTCCTCCCATTAAAGTCACCGCTTCCATATTTTTAATATGACCTAAATGTAATGGCGCTTCTCGCGTCATTAAAACTAATCGACGTCGCTCTTTCAATACCACATCTGCCGCTCGAGTAAGTAAATTATCTGACAAACTATTTGCTATAGCTGAAAGTGTTCGCATTGAACATGGTGCAACTAACATTCCCATGGTTTTAAATGAGCCACTCGCAATTGCAGCGCCAATATTATCGATGGCATATACAACATCTGCTAACGATTGCAATTGAGTTAATTGTGATTGCGAATGTTCATAATGACCGGTGATTTTTGCCGCTTTTGATACCACTAAATGAGTTTGAATATCCATTGGTTTTAATAGTTCTAAAGCTTTAATTCCATAAGCAAAGCCTGTAGCACCACTTATGCCAATTACTATCCTTTTCGCAGCCATATTTATTCCTGTTATTTAATTGAATCTAAACGTTTGTTGATTAGTGTAGCTTAAAATAACATAGTCTAGATAACAATATTATAAATCGATGGGATGGTTAAAATATCTTTTCAGATAGAGAGAAGTGAATACCGCTAACCAAAATGTTAGCGGTATTTATGAATGACTTACTCTTTTGCCATAGGTTCTTCAACAACTTTGGTTTTTTGACTTCCTTGGATGGCTTTTATTTTAGCATCATAGTTTGCTACGTCTTCTTTGTTTGACAATAGGCTATAAGTTAAAACAAATTCTGTGCTTTTTCCGGCTTCTAATTTACGTACGCGTTTTTGTTCACGTTCAATTGTAACTGGATAAGCAAAACTTGTTCCTGGTTCAATACCAGTCACATAACCTTGTTTAACTGTATCAGTATTTTTCCATAGTGTTAGCACAGGTAATTGTTGAGTATTAAAAGCAATCCCAACCCCTTTATCACTTGCATTGTTGGTCAACATAACTTGAGTTTGATTATTTGCATCTGAATAAGGGAAAATGTTATACACCATTTCATCAAAGTCTTTAGTTGGTCCTAGATAAGTTTGCCAATTTTTAAGACCAGTTGCAGCGTATTCATTGAAAGGTGAGATTTCTTTAACTGGAGCAACAAATTTAGCGCCTTGTTCTAAAATTGGCGTACCAAAATTACTGTGATAAATAATTTGATAATCACGATCATAATCGCTCAAATTAGTTAGGATGTCATGTACGGTAAATTCTTTGCTACCAGGAACATGTTGGATGGCAACCCAAGTTTCAAAATTGCTCTTTTTGAAAGTATTTTCTTTAATTAGCCCTTTGATAGTAATCGTATAAGGAGCTTGATCTTCAACTTCAACATATAATTTCGATACAGGAGTATTTTGTGCACGACCATGAAGTGTATACATCATACCATCAGCTTGTACAGCGTGACCGGTCCATTCAAAGCCACAGCGAACCATCATTTCGTTAAAGCCATCTAGCCAACCAAGACCACCACGGCTTTCTAAATTCATATATTTAGGATTAACAACCTCTTTAACTGGTGAATCCCAACCTAAACGAATCCCATCTCCTTCAACTTTTACGATACCTAAACCACGTGTTGGACTTAAGCTAATCGTTAAGCCTTCACTTTTAACAGTTAATAGTTCAGAACCTTCTTGCTTACCACCTTTGAGAATTAGATTTTGAACAGTAAAAGGAGGTGCATCAGGACTAACATCTTTGTTTGTAATATACCAATTGCCTTTTTGAAGGCTTTTTTCATCATCAGTGACTAAAAAATCTTTTGCACTGGCGGAATATGAAACTAAGCCGAGTAAAATAGCTAATGATGTATGTTTAATTTTCATGAGATTAATTCCTTATAATAATTTATATTTTTGCACATCATAATATGAGTATTATTTTCCGATAGTATAATATCTATAAAAATGCACAAGTAAATTTAATGATTTGGTCTTACTTGTCCTGCTTTCCAGTGTTTTCGACAAACAGAATGATACTCACTGTCACCAAGATGTATAGAATTTCCAAATTTGACTATTTGCCCATTTTCACCTTCTAAAAGGATCATGGTAGCTTTTTTACCACACCAACAAACAGTTTTAAGTTCCCTATAATTGTCAGCAATTTCTAATAAGGTTTTCGAACCTTCAAATAAATGCCCCATATAATCTGTTTTTAATCCAAAAAACATCATAGGAACACCATATTCATCACAAACATCAGATAATTTCCAGATGGTATTAGAGGATAAAAACTGACTTTCATCAATTAAAATACATGCGTAATTATTTTGTTTGATATGCTCAATTATGCCATCCACTGTGTTATCGTCAAGTTGTAATGCTTTTTTACGTAAGCCAAGTCGAGATACAATCTCAACAGCAGAATCTCGTGTATCAACCGAAGATTTAAGTAATAGTGTTTGCATATTATTACTTAAGTAATTATGGTCGATTTGCAGTAATTCGGTAGATTTTCCAGCGTTCATTACGCCATAAATATAATAAATTTTTGACAAAATCAGCGTCTCAAAAAGTTAAATATTTATTTCCTATATTAGGAAATAAAGGTAAGTTGTTTAACTTACCTTTTGATTGATTAATACTATTTTGCTTTACCTTGGTTAGCTACCGCTGCTTGTTTAGCGGCGATTTCATCAGCATTACCTAAGTAATAGTGTTTAACAACTTTCATGTTGTCATCGAATTCATAAACTAATGGTACACCAGTTGGGATGTTTAGATCGATAATATCATCATCACTGATGTTATCTAAATGTTTAACTAGCGCACGAAGTGAGTTACCGTGAGCTGCGATAATTACACGTTCACCTTTAGCAACACGTGGAGCTATAGTTGATTCCCAATAAGGAAGTACACGTTTAATCGTTAAAGCTAAGCTTTCAGTTAAAGGTAATTCTGATTCAGGTAATTTGCTATAACGTGAATCATGACCAGGGAAACGCTCATCTGATTTTTCAAGTGCTGGAGGAGTAATTGCAAAACCACGACGCCATAATTTAACTTGCTCATCACCATATTTAGCAGCAGTTTCAGCTTTATTTAGACCTTGTAGCGCACCATAATGACGTTCATTTAATTTCCAGCTTTTTTCAACCGGTAACCATGCTTGATCAACTGCATCTAAAACGTGCCATAATGTGTGAATTGCACGTTTTAAAACAGAAGTATATGCATAATCAAATTCGAAACCTTCTTGTTTTAGTAATTGACCTGCTTCTGCAGCTTCTTTATTACCTTTGTCAGATAAATCAACATCAGTCCAACCACAAAAACGGTTTTCTTGATTCCACACGCTTTCTCCGTGACGAATAAGAACTAATTTTTTTACTGCCATGAATATAACTCCTTAGTTACGTAAAATAAAATGGTTAAATCAATTTGGTTTGCACTAAAACACATGATTAATTAGTGTGTTATTACTTATTAATTGGTTATAAACCTCTATATCACTTTAAAATACTGATTAATTTGTTGATAAGTATTTTAATGGATCGACTGATTGTGCTTTATAACGAATTTCAAAATGTAATCTTACTGATGAAGTTCCTGTTGCTCCCATCGTTGCAATTTGTTCACCAGCACGAACATTTTGTTGTTCTTTAACTAAAATAGTTTGGTTATGTGCATACGCGGTTAAATAGTCATCGTTATGTTTTATAATAATTAAATTACCATAGCCCGGTAAGGCATTTCCTGAATAAACCACTCGACCGTTAGCAGCGGCAACGACTTTGGTACCTAAAGTACCTGAAATATCAATCCCTTTGCTAGCATTAGAAAATTTTTCAATGATTTTACCTTGTGCAGGCCATTGCCATACAATATTAGCTACGTTAGATGTGGTTGGTAACTTGGTTGGCTCTGTGGCTGTGGTATCAACAGGTTCAGTTACCGTTTCTGTAGTTTGAATCGTATTGGTTGGTTTATCTTTACCCGAGGTTGTGGTTGTAGTTGTTGTAACTGTGGTTACAACTGGTTTAGTTTTGGTTGTGGTATTAGTCGCTGAACCATAATTACCAGCTGCAACAACTTGCGCTGTAGAAGTGGTTTTTTTAGTTTCAACCACCGTTGTACCACCACTGACATCTAACACTTGACCAACATTTACCGCGAATGGTTCTTTAATGTTATTTTTAGCAGCCAAGGCACGATAATCATTACCCGTTACCCACGCAATATAAAAAAGTGTATCACCTCGTTTAACAGTATAGGTATCGCCTTGATAACCACCTTTAGGAATATCATTGTAGTTACGATTATAAACAATGCGCTCATTAGAGGTAACCACACTTTGACTATCTCTATTGCTATTGGATGTTACTGTCGAGTGAGATGCTGGTGTTGATGATGAATAAATTTGTGACGAAGAACGTGAACCAGTAGAAATATTTGTCGGTGGTTTTGAATATACCGACGAGCTAGAACGACTGGAAGAGTCAGAAATATCTTCAATTTCAGCTGGATTAGTTTGTGTACATGCGGAGATCATCAAACTTAAACAACTTAATGTGAGAATTTTTTTCACAATAACACCTTTCATTAATTTATATTATTTTGTTATGCACATTTTATCGTTTTTACAACAAAAAGCTATTATATTAATTACTTGTAAAGTAAATCAATAAAATCACTGGCAAAAATGTACAATTCTTGAGTAAAAGCTATAAATTCATCTCATTTGATGGCTAATTATTCGCAGTATTTCCAAATAACTATCGTATTCTAACTAACCGATTATACGACCGAATAAATATCATTAGCACAAAAAAGCATTTCAGCCATATTTTTGGCCGATAATGATTAATACTAATTTCATGATAATGAGTATATACAATAAAACAAGGTTTGGTATAGTATATTTAATGCCTTACTACAAAATTTACAGTGATCAAAATAGAATGACTTTATATATTGTTGCAACACCCATTGGCAATTTAGATGATATTACCCTAAGAGCCATTAATACACTTAAAAGTGTTGATCTTATTGCGGCTGAAGATACTAGACACAGTGGACTACTATTACAACATTTAGGTATTAAAGCTAAACTTTTTGCTTTACACGATCACAATGAACAAGAAAAAGCACACGTTTTGATCGAAAAATTAAAATCAGGATTATCAATTGCATTAATATCAGATGCAGGAACACCGTTAATTAATGATCCTGGTTATCACTTAGTCAAAGCCTGTCGAGAAAATAATATTAATGTCGTTCCCATCCCTGGTGCATGTGCGGCTATTGCCGCATTATCAGTAGCGGGATTACCTTCAGACAAATTCTGTTATGAGGGTTTTTTACCGGCAAAAACCAAAGCACGCCAAGATTATTTGTCTACTTTATGCGAAGAGAGTCGAACAATGATTTTTTATGAATCTACCCATCGACTTTTAGATACCTTAAAAGATATGCAGACGGTTTGGGGTAGCGATAAACATATTGTTTTAGCCAAAGAACTCACTAAAACATGGGAAACCATTGTCAGCTATCCGGTAAATGAGTTAATTCGCTGGTTACAAGAAGATAGCACTCGTCAAAAAGGCGAATTTGTTCTAATCGTTGAAGGACATAGCAAAACTGATAATGCTATTGATGCCAAAGTAATGACTACCTTAAAATTATTAGTTAAAGAGTTACCATTAAAAAAAGCAGCAGCAATTACTGCAGAGATGTATGGACTGAAGAAAAACCAATTGTATCAAATCGGCTTATCATTGGAAAATTAGACAAACAGTTAATTAATAGTTAATTATAAAGATAGGAATAGCAAATTTTCAGTTCCAAAACTTAACACGCTAGTTTTGTTGAATATTTTAGAACAGTATCAACATTAGCATAATTAGCCTAATTTAGTATATAATTGCCCCCTATTTTTAAGATTTTTATAACACAAGGTAATAAACAGTATGGGATTTAAATGTGGTATTGTCGGACTACCAAATGTAGGCAAATCAACGCTTTTTAATGCACTAACCAAAGCTGGAATAGAGGCTGCTAACTTTCCGTTTTGTACGATTGAACCAAACACAGGTGTAGTGCCAATGCCTGATCCGCGTTTAGATCAACTTGCGGAAATCGTTAAACCACAACGCACTTTACCAACCACAATGGAATTTGTTGATATTGCGGGGCTAGTTAAAGGTGCATCTAAAGGTGAAGGACTAGGTAATCAATTTTTAGCTAATATTCGTGAAACAGAAGCGATTGGTCACGTTGTTCGTTGTTTTGAAAATGAAAATATTGTGCACGTTGCAGGTAAAATCGATCCAGCTGAAGATATTGAAATCATTAATACTGAACTTGCGTTAGCTGATCTTGAGGCTTGTGAAAGAGCTATTACCCGTTTACAAAAACGTGCTAAAGGTGGCGATAAAGACGCCAAGTACGAACTGGAAATTTTAGATAAGTGTTTACCTCATCTTGAACAAGGTAAAAAACTATTACTACTCGATTTTAGTAAAGAAGAATTAGATGCAATTAAATATCTAAGCTTTTTAACCCTAAAACCAACAATGTATATTGCTAATGTTAATGAAGATGGTTTTGAAAACAATCCATATTTAGAAAAAGTGAAAGCCATTGCTGAGCAAGAAAAAGCTGTCGTTGTACCTGTCTGTGCTGCAATTGAAGCTGAACTTGCGGAACTCGATGACGCTGATCGCGATGAATTTATGCAAGACCTTGGTTTAACTGAACCTGGCCTAAATAGAGTAATTCGTGCTGGTTATAGTTTACTTAATCTGCAAACTTATTTTACTGCTGGTGTTAAAGAAGTTCGGGCATGGACAATTTCTGTTGGAGATACTGCGCCGCAAGCTGCCGGTAAAATTCATACCGATTTTGAAAAAGGCTTTATTCGAGCACAAACCATTGCTTTTGATGACTTCATTAAATATGGTGGTGAACAAGGTGCTAAAGAAGCAGGAAAAATGCGCTCTGAAGGGAAAGATTATATCGTGCAAGATGGCGATATTATGAATTTCTTATTTAATGTTTAATCTTTGTTGATGCCGTATATTGCGGCATCATTATCATATATTTATATAACTCAATAGATTATCTGCTCTCAATTAACTACTTGTCTAACACCACGGAAAATCGATTATAAGGAGCTTCATTTATGTTATTAACCTTTGCACAAGCCAAAAAAAATATACTTGAAGTTGCAACAAATAATCATAAACCGTTAATGGAAAAAGTTGCATTATTTGATGGCTTAGATCGAATCACTGCTGAACCGGTTATTTCGCCAATTAATGTACCTAGCTTTAATAATTCGGCGATGGATGGTTATGCGGTAAGATTATCTGATATCAATCAATCGAAGTTATTACCGTTAGCTGGAGTAATTTATGCAGGTGACGATATTTCTTCACTAAATTGGCCTAAAGGTAGTTGCTTACGAATTATGACTGGTGCACCAGTTCCTAACGAAGCCAGTGCTGTTGTGATGCAAGAAGAGACAGAACAAACTGAATCAGGAATTAAATTTTTACAGCAAATAAAACCAGCTAGTAATATTCGTTATATAGGTGAAGATGCTAAACAAGGTGCGGTTATTGTCGAAAAAGGCACTCGGTTAACTATTCCGACTTTATCAAGTTTAGCGACACTTGGTATTGCAGAGTTAACAGTATATCAAAAGTTAAAAGTTGCAATATTTTCCACCGGTAATGAATTAACTGAAATTGGTAGCCGATTAGCAAATAATAGTGCTATTTATGATAGTAACCGATTCACCCTCAAATTATTATTGAGCAAATTAAACTGTGAAATAATTGATTTAGGGATAATTGTCGATGATCCGAGCAAAATTAAGCAAACACTCGAAATCGCATCTAAACAGGCTGATTTAGTGATTAGTAGTGGTGGTGTTTCAGTCGGGGATGCTGATTATACTAAAATGGCACTAGAAGAGCTGGGTAAAGTTAACTTCTGGAAAATTGCCATAAAACCCGGAAAACCGTTTGCCTTTGGCAATATAGGTAATGCGTTATTTTGCGGATTACCGGGTAATCCAGTTTCATCTCTTGTCACTTTTTATCAATTAGTTCAACCATTAATTTTAGCCCTTTCTGGACAAAATTTAACCGAAGCTGAGTTATCATTTAAAGTAAAAACAGCAACAAATCTGAAAAAAAGTATCGGTAGATTAGATTTTCAACGTGGTGTATTGCAAATTTCAACTAATGGTGAGTTGGAGGTTGTTTCAACTGGGCAACAAGGCTCCCATCTCACACAATCGTTTAATCATGCTAACTGCTTTATCTTGCTTGAAAAAGATAGAGGCAATGTAACTAAAGGTGAATGGGTAACTGTTGAACCGTTTAATACACTATTAAAATAGTGCAACTAATACCGCCCCAGCAGCTATCATGGCAACGCCTATAGCAGAAAGAAATGAAATTTTTTCGCCAAATATAATAGTTGCAAAAATTACCGCAAAAACGACACTAAGTTTATCAATTGGGGCGACTTGTGATACTTTACCTTCTTTTATTGCCATAAAGTAAAATAGCCACGATAATGCGCCAGCTACGCCACTCAATGCAATAATAAGCAGTGCTTTTTTATCATTAAAAAAAGTATTGATTAAATTCAGTTTTCCTTGTACAACAACTACACCAACTAAAAATACTGCCATCACTATAGATCTAATTGCTGTCGCAGTATTAGCGTCAAGATGTTGTAAACCTATTTTACCGAGGATTGCCACACAAGCCGCAGTAATCGCCGATAATAATGCATAAATAAGCCAAGCACTCATATAAGTTAATACCTATCAATTTGAAATAAATATTGTTGATTATTAGAATTTTTTTGACATTGCTCTGATTTATTCATTACTCCACGGCAATCTTCAAGAACTCCATGAGCTTTTGACCAATGATATTGTTTACCTTCATCATTTTTACCGCCACAAGCAGTTAAAGCTAAACTAAACGTTAGACAAGTTAATGCAATAATTACTGATTTCATCATATTTCCCTCGCAAATATCAAAATGTAGTTTAAATTATTATTGTTAATTATTTTAGTTCATTATTAAGCTGATTGATAGCTAAGCTATCACCTATTTTTAATATATGAAAAGATCTATCTCCCTTTAATGAGTTTAATAATGTTGGTGGCTCATCTAATGGTTCATCTGCCAATTCAAACACTCCCCAATGAATTGCAATGGCTGACTGACAGTTTAATTCATCATAAAGTTGTAAAGCTTGTTGTGGATCTATATGCTGCGATTGCATAAACCAACGAGGTGCATAAGCACCAATCGGTATCAAAGCAAGATCTATCTGCTTAAATTTATCAGCTATTTTCTTTAAGCTTGCACAATAACCGGTATCCCCCATAAAGTAGACCGTTTTAGTTGATAATGGTTTATCAATATCTGTCTGCATAATCCATCCACACCATAATGCTTTATTCATATCAAACGCACCTCGATTACTCCAATGCTTTGCCGGTGTAGCAGTAAAGGTAATTCCATTAACATTAGTTGACTGCCACCAATCTAACTCAATGATTTGCTTGGCCCCCCATTTTAATAATTTGTTTTTAAGTCCTAAGGGAACCAGAATAGTAAGTTGCGGATACCGCATGATAAGTTGGCGGATACTATTAAAATCAAGATGATCATAATGGCTATGAGAGATTACCACCACATTAATTGGAGGTAATTTATCAATGGTAATTGCTGGTTTTGTTCGTCGTTTTGGCCCAATAAATTGCACCGGCGAAACCCGGTTAGAAAACACTGGATCGGTTAATATCCATTGTTCATTAAGCTTTATCAAGGTAGTAGAATGTCCGATCCACCAAACTCTATCACCGCTTAAGCTAATATCAATTGAGCTAAGCCAATTTTGGATGAATGCTTGATATCCGCCTTTCGGCGGTAACACTTTACGTTGCAGTCGCCAACGCAAAGCATCAGTTAATTTAATTGAAAAAGGTTCAGTATTATCAAAACCTTTCTTTTTATGATGTGACTGATCACATATTATTTTGTTCGCTTTACTCATTAAGGGATATCTAATTGTAGTTATTTGGCTCTGCGTTCTATTAGTACCGCAACGTTACCAGCATTAGCAATAGCATCAGGTTTTGACACTTTTATTTTTAACCATTGTACCGAGAATTTCTCAATGACTAACATTGCAACACGTTCAGCTACGGTTTCAATCAATTCAAATTTATTTTGTTCAATAAATGACGTTATTGATTGCGACACAACAAAATAGTCTAAACAAAATTTCACATCATCACTTTGTCCAGCAGGTTGATTATCCCATGCCATTTCGAGATCAAGAACTAACTTTTGTTTAATCGTTTTTTCCCAATCATAAACACCGATTGTGGTATAAACCGTTAGTGATTCAATGAATACTCTATCTTTAATTGTTAAAGTCATATTCTAATCCAGATATAGATATTGTTTAAAATAGAGATTACCGAATCTTAATAAATTACGCTATAATTTATTGCAAATAATAGTAAATAATAGTTTATATGACGCGAATTTTTCAGCCTTACACAATCAATCAAAATAGTTTGATCACTTTAGATGATAATGCTTTCAATCACCTTATTCGAGTATTAAGAATGAAAACCGGGGAATCAATTACGCTTTTTGATGGTTCCAACCAAATTACGCCTGCCGTTATACATGAAGTTAATAAAAAAACGGTTATTGTTAAAACAGCAAACAGTGTATTAGATAATCGAGAATCACCATTAAACATTCATTTAGGACAAGTGATTTCTCGGGGTGATAAAATGGAGTTTACTATTCAAAAATCGGTCGAATTAGGTGTTAATACCATTACCCCCCTACTTTCAGAACGTTGTGGCGTCAAACTCGATCAAGATAGGCTTGAAAAGAAAGTTCAACAATGGCAAAAAATTGTTATTTCGGCTTGTGAACAGTGTGGACGAAATATTATCCCAAACATCAATCCAGTAATGAAATTAGAAACTTGGTGTGCAAATTTAACCGATAGTTTAAAACTTAACTTACACCCTAAAGCCGAACAAGGAATAAACCAATTACCTTGTGATAACAAAAATATTAGTTTATTAATTGGGCCTGAAGGTGGTCTATCTAATGGAGAAATTAGCATGACTCATCAATATCAGTTTACTGATATTTTGCTCGGGCCGAGAGTATTACGGACTGAAACAGCGGCGTTAACTGCAATAACAGCGCTTCAAGTTCGTTTCGGTGATTTAGGTTAGTCACAAGAAATAAATAAGTTAATAAATGATTGCTTTGCTTATTAATCGGTAACGGGTATGATAGTTAAAAATTCGATTATTATTGCTAATACCTCTTTCTACCTTGATTTTATCTAAATTATTAAATAGGTAGAGCAGCAGCAAATCATCAACACCGAATTCAGTAAAATCAAATATAATCAGTAAGGAGTTACCATGATCAAACTTGGTATTGTTATGGACCCCATTAGCCATATCAAATTAAAAAAAGATACCAGTTTTGCGATGCTACTTGAAGCACAAAAACGCGGCTATCAACTTTATTATATGGAAATGAATGATCTGTTTTTACGCAATGGAGAAGCTAGTGCCACGACTCGTACAGTAACAGTTCATAACAATAGTGAGCATTGGTTTGATTTTGGAGACGAACAGACTATAGCATTAAGTGAACTTGATGTAATATTAATGCGCAAAGATCCGCCTTTTGATACTGAATTTATCTATGCAACCTATATTTTAGAGCGTGCGGAAGAGAAAGGAGTATTGGTAGTAAATAAACCTCAAAGTCTACGCGACTGTAACGAAAAATTATTTACGGCTTGGTTTGCTGACTTTACACCTGAAACCTTAGTTACTCGTCAAACATCACAAATCAAAGCTTTTCATCAACAATATCATGACATCATTTTAAAACCACTAGATGGCATGGGTGGTTCATCAATTTTTCGCGTGAAACAAGATGATGCTAATGTTTCGGTGATTATTGAGACACTTACTGAACATAATACCCGTTATTGCATGGCGCAAACATTTATTCCCGCAATCAAAGATGGCGATAAACGGGTTTTAGTTGTCGACGGTGTACCCGTGCCTTACTGCTTAGCACGAATCCCACAACAAGGGGAAACACGAGGAAACTTAGCCGCTGGTGGACATGGTGAAGTTAGGCCATTAAGTGATAGTGATTGGCAAATCGCTAACAGTATCGGCCCTGTTTTGCAACAAAAAGGACTACTATTTGTAGGACTTGATATTATTGGTGACAAACTAACCGAAATTAACGTTACCAGCCCGACTTGCGTTCGAGAAATTGAAGCAGCTAACCCAGATTTATCAATCACAGGTTTATTAATGGATGCGATTGAATCAAGATTAAATATAAAGAGTTAAAAATGATTAGAGAATATCAAGCAAAAGATTTAGATGCCATAATGACAATTTGGCTGCAAGGTAATGAACAAGCACATAATTTTATCGATCCTGAGTTTTTTAAACAAAACTTTGAATTAGTGAAGATGTTGATCCCAATGTCAACAATATATGTTCAAGATATCAACGGCGTTGTTGTTGGTTTTATTGGCCTAACTGAAAACTATATCTCAGGTTTATATGTTGAAAAGAATTTTCGTCATCAAGGTACCGGATCAGCATTAGTTGAAAAAGCCAAACAGCGTCACAACGAATTAATGGTACATGTTTACAAACAAAATAGTGATGCAATTAACTTTTATTTATCACAAAATTTTGCAATTGTTGGTGAATCAATTAATGAAGAAACCAATCATCCTGAAATATTAATGCGCTGTAATGTTGAACATAAAGTCAAAATTGGGAAATGTGCATTATAAATTTAACGACAATGTGAGCATATGAATTTAAAAAATCATTTTATTATAGCCATGCCAACTGTTAATGACTCAATTTTCAGTCGTTCAGTAGTATATATTTGTGAACATAATCGTGATGGTGCTATGGGGATTATTATTAATAAACCCATTATAGATCTTAACATAGAAACAGTATTATCCCGTTTAGAGATAACCGCCTCAAAAAGTTGTGCTGAACTTGAACACCTTGTGTTTTGTGGCGGCCCGCTTGCTGAAGAGCAAGGATTTATTCTCCATACACCTCATCAAGGGTTTGCTTCAAGTATACAAATCTCTGATGATATCATGGTTACCACATCTCTTGATGCATTAAAGTCTATTGGTACACCAGAACAACCAAGAGATCTTTTCTTAGCATTAGGTTATTCAAGTTGGCAATCATTACAACTTGAAAGTGAAGTTGCAAAAAATGATTGGTTAGTTACCGATGTTGATCCTGCAATTATCTTCGAGGTAGCTATCGAAGATCGTTGGCAGAAAGCGGCTGAATCATTGGGCATTAATATTAAAACAATTTCACATCAAATGGGCACCGCCTAAGTTATGGCTACCATTATTGCATTTGATTTTGGTACAGCGAGCATCGGCGCAGCTATCGGTCAAGATATAACTAAGACCGCAAATTCACTTTGTTCATTCAAAGCTCGAGATGGCATTCCTAATTGGCAGTCAATAGAGAAAGTACTCAATGAATGGCAACCTGATTATTTAGTGGTAGGATTGCCACTAAATATGGATGGCACAGAGCAACCGTTAACCGCAAGAGCACGCAAATTTGCTAACCGTCTGCATGGCATGTTTGGCTATCAAGTTCATTTACAAGATGAACGTTTATCAACCGTTGAGGCAAAATCACATATTTTTGCTTCACGTGGTTACCGAGCCCTTGAAAAAGGTCATGTCGATGCAACTTCGGCAATTATTATTTTAGAAAGTTGGTTCGAAAATTGTGAATCTAGATAATCAAAAGATTATTTTAACAATAATTAGTCGCCAATAAATTTCATCC
This sequence comes from Gilliamella sp. W8128, assembly GCF_016100545.1. Classification (NCBI taxonomy): domain Bacteria; kingdom Pseudomonadati; phylum Pseudomonadota; class Gammaproteobacteria; order Orbales; family Orbaceae; genus Gilliamella; species Gilliamella sp. W8128. The sequence continues at coordinate 29,157 of NZ_JACFSE010000012.1, read as the reverse complement.
TTGCTAAAATAACAAGCAATTTTTTCTATTGAAAGGACTGCTCCCCGTGTCAAATAATAAATCTCTTAGCTATAAAGATGCTGGTGTCGATATTGATGCTGGCAATGAATTGGTTGATCGTATTAAATCTGTCGTTAAAGAGACCAAACGTCCTGAAGTTATGGGTGGACTTGGTGGTTTTGGTGCATTATGTGCAATTCCAGAAAAATATAAACAACCTATTTTAGTGTCAGGTACTGATGGTGTTGGCACAAAATTGCGCCTTGCAATGGATTTAAATCGTCATGAATCAATTGGTATTGATTTGGTTGCTATGTGCGTTAATGATTTGATTGTTCAAGGAGCTGAGCCTTTATTTTTCCTCGACTATTATGCTACTGGCAAATTAAATGTTGATGTTGCAGCGACTGTTGTTACAGGTATTGCGGAAGGCTGTAAACAATCTGGATGTGCATTAGTTGGCGGTGAAACTGCAGAAATGCCGGGTATGTATCATGGCGATGATTATGACTTAGCGGGCTTTTGTGTTGGTGTAGTTGAAAAATCAGAAATGATTGATGGTAGTAAAGTACAAGATGGTGATGCACTAATTGCCCTTGCATCAAGCGGTGCACATTCAAATGGTTATTCATTAGTACGTAAAATTATCGAAGTTAGTGGTGTTAATCCAGCAACAGAACAATTAAACGGAAAACCATTAGCAGATCATTTACTTGCGCCAACTAAGATTTATGTAAAATCAGTGCTTGATTTGATTTCGAAAATCGATGTTCATGCTATTGCACACATTACTGGCGGTGGTTTTTGGGAAAACATTCCACGAGTTTTACCTGATAATACTCAAGCTGTTATTGATGAATCTAGTTGGCAATGGCCGGCCATCTTTAATTGGTTGCAACAAGCAGGCAATGTAAGCCGTCATGAAATGTACCGTACTTTCAATTGTGGCGTAGGTTTAATCATCGCTTTACCAAAACAGTTAGCTGAACAAGCCATTAATTTACTTAACCAGCATGGTGAAAAAGCTTGGTTACTTGGCGAAATAAAACACTCTTCATCAACTGAACGAGTTGTTATTCAGTAATATATACGATATCAATTTTTGTCTAGTAATTGTAACTAATCAGTCAATATTACTGGACAAAAAATATCGATATAAAAATCATTAAAATAATTCCTTTTAGTATCAATCTGCAATATCTGCCTTATGTTTTAATATACTAATCCCCTGCCTTTTTTATTTTTACTAAAAACGTATAGTTAGGCAAAAATTTAACTCAAAAATAACTAAAAGCTATCTTAGTTTCTGGTACAATATGCAAAATTATTATAACTAAGTAATGTCATAATACTCTAAGATACAAGGTTTTTTAATGATCATATCAGATGCTAACAGTGCGGTGTCATCTGTCGCATATCGTGCAAACGAAGTCATTGCTATTTATCCAATAACGCCAAGTTCATCTATGGCTGAACAAGCTAGCTCGTGGGCGGAGTTTAACAAACCCAATGTTTTTGGTGATACACCGAAAGTTGTTGAAATGCAATCGGAAGCGGGAGCAATATCAACGGTACACGGTGCATTAATGACTGGAGCATTAGCAACATCATTTACTTCATCGCAAGGTCTGTTATTAATGATTCCTTCGCTATATAAAATAGCTGGGGAATTAACACCATTTGTATTACATGTTGCCGCCCGTACTGTTGCAACTCATGCCTTATCTATTTTTGGCGATCATTCTGATGTTATGTCAGTTAGGCAAACTGGTTTTGCCATGTTGTGTTCTAGCTCGGTACAAGAAGCCCAAGATTTAGCCTTAATTTCGCAAATAGCGACACTCAATAGTAGAGTACCATTTATTCATTTTTTTGATGGTTTTAGAACTTCACACGAAGTAAATAAAATTTATCCAATTAGTGATGAACAGATTCGTAATTTGCTTCCCCACCAAGCTATTGATGCTTTTCGCCACCGCGCCTTAACACCAGATAATCCAGTTATTCGTGGTACATCAGCTAATCCTGATACCTACTTCCAATGCCGTGAAGCAGTTAATCCATATTATGAGAATACTTTCAATCATGTTGCAGATGCTATGCAAGCCTTTGCAAAAGAGACAGGTAGAAAGTATCAACCTTTCGAATATTATGGCGCAAAAGATGCTGAGCGTATCATTGTCATTATGGGATCAGGCGTCAGCACCACGAAGGAAGTTGTCGATCATTTGATTAAAAATGACGAAAAAGTTGGTGTCGTTATCGTAAGATTATTCCGACCATTTTCAGCGATTCATCTACTTGACGTTATTCCGCAAACTGTGAAAAAAATCGCCGTGCTAGATCGTACTAAAGAGCCAGGCGCACAAGCTGAACCTCTTTACCTAGATGTAATGACAGCCTTTGCAGAGAGTTTTTCACGTGGCGAACGTGACCATTTACCACAAATTATTGGTGGTCGTTATGGTTTATCATCGAAAGAGTTCGATCCTCGCTGTGTATTAGCGATATTTAACGAATTAACAACAGAGAAACCTAAACCTCGCTTTACAGTAGGTATTTATGACGATATAACCGGCTTGTCACTACCATTACCAGAAAAATCCATTCCACAAAAATCAGCACTTGAAGCTCTATTTTATGGTTTAGGCAGTGATGGTACGGTTTCAGCGACCAAAAATAATATCAAAATCATTGGTGATAGTTCACCATTTTATGTACAAGGTTATTTTGTTTACGATTCGAAAAAAGCAGGTGGTTTAACTACTTCTCACCTTCGAGTTAACCTTGAACCAATAGATTCACCATATTTGATAACCAGTGCCCATTTTATCGGTTGTCATCAAGATCAGTTTATCGACAAATATCAAATAGTTGAAAGATTAAAAGATGATGGTATTTTCTTGCTGAATACACCTTATAGTAAGGATGAAGTTTGGCATAGATTACCTAAAGAAGTGCAAATTCAACTAATTAAGAAAAGAGCACATTTTTATATTATTAATGCAGCTAAAATTGCTCGAGAATGTAATTTAGGGGCAAGAATTAATACCGTAATGCAGGCCGCTTTCTTCCATTTATCAGAAATATTTAAAAATGATTTTAGTATTTCACAACTAAAAGAAGTTATTGCCAAAAGTTACAGCAGTAAAGGACAAGATATTATTGAAAATAACTGGAAAGCACTTGATTTAGCCATTGCATCTCTTGAGAAAATTCCATTAAGTTGCGTTGATGAAAGTAGTCCATCACGTCCGCCAGTTGTGCCAAGCAATGCTCCTGATTTTGTTAAAATGGTCACTGCAACTATGTTAGCTGGCTTAGGTGATAGTTTACCTGTTTCAGCTTTTCCTCCCGATGGAACATGGCCTGTTGGCACCACCAAATGGGAAAAACGTAATATTGCTGAAGAAATACCAATTTGGCAACCTGAACTTTGTACTCAATGTAATCATTGTGTGGTTGCTTGTCCACATGCAGCCATTCGAGCAAAAGTTGTTGAACCAGATGATATGCTCAATGCACCTGAGTCACTAAGCTCACTTGAAGTAAAAGCTCGAGATATGAAAGGTCAACGTTATGTTTTACAAGTTGCGCCTGAAGATTGTACCGGATGTAATTTATGTGTTGAAGTTTGTCCTTCACGTGACCGTAATAACTTTGATATCAAAGCCATTAACATGCGTTCACGAATTGACAATTTAGAAACTCAGCGTGCTAACTATGATTATTTCACCGACCTTCCTGATCGGGAAATCAAAACACTAGAACGAATTGATGTACGTACATCACAACTATTAACACCGTTATTTGAATATTCTGGTGCTTGTGCTGGTTGTGGTGAAACACCATACATCAAACTACTAACCCAATTATATGGTGATCATCTCGCTATTGCTAATGCAACTGGTTGCTCGTCAATCTATGGTGGTAATTTACCATCATCCCCATATACAACCGATCGCAATGGCCGTGGACCGGCTTGGGCAAATTCATTATTTGAAGATAATGCCGAATTTGCACTTGGTTATCGTATTACTTATGATCAACATAAAAAACGAGCATTACGTTTGCTTGAACATGTTGCCGGTGAGATTTCGCCAGAGATAGTGATTAATTTACAATCACCAGATTTATCTATTGATGAAAAACGAACTCAAGTTAATTTATTACGTCAACAATTAGCGCATTTAACTTCAGCTGAAGCTAAAGAGTTAATGCAAGATGCTAATTATTTGATTGATAAATCAGTATGGGCTATTGGTGGTGATGGTTGGGCTTATGATATTGGCTTTGGTGGACTCGATCATGTAATGAGTTTAACCGAAAACGTTAACATCTTAGTGCTTGATACCCAATGCTACTCTAATACTGGCGGACAGCAATCGAAAGCAACACCAATGGGTGCAGTATCCAAATTTGCTGATTTAGGTAAACATAAAGCTCGTAAAGATCTTGGGGTCAGTGTAATGATGTATGGTCACGTTTATGTCGCACAAGTTGCTTTAGGATCGCAATTGAACCAAACACTTAAAGCATTACAAGAAGCTGAAGCTTATGATGGCCCTTCTCTAGTTATTGCTTATAGCCCTTGTGAAGAACATGGTTACGATTTATCTAAATCTCATGAACAGATGAAAGATTTAGTTAAATCAGGTTTCTGGCCACTATATCGTTATGATCCGCGTCGTATGCAAGAAGGAAAACCAGGTTTAGTGTTAGACTCTAAAGCACCAAACAGTGAATCATTAACGGAAGTTTTACTTAAAGAGCAACGTTTCCGTCGTTTAGAAACACTCGAACCAGTTATTGCCAATACTTTACATGCGCAATCAACTAAAATGGTAAATTCTAAATATAAATTCTTGCAAATGCTGGCAACCTATTCTGATATTGAAACGCCAGCAGATAGTTAATCACAAAATAACTATCAGGCAAAAATAGCCTTAGTTATGCGGTATTAAGATCATTGTTAGTATATTCATTAATATTAGCAATGATCTTAAATATGGACATAATGTGGTGCAAACTCGAACTAAATATCAATCCAGCTACCAACTGGTGTCGAATATAGTTAGGAACACCTGGTGAAATGTTGTATGTTGCCAATGTATTGTATGGTTTAAGGGAAAAATCACTGATATAAAATTGAAACAACTAAGGAAGGAATGCTAAAGACTCACTGTATAGATCATATCAGTGAGTCTAAAATTTTACTTAACTTTAGTATCGATAACCCGACGAGTCATCCAATAATGTTTTTTCCAATAATCTTCTTTTAAATTAGAGAAAATAACACCTTTTGATGTTGAAGCATGTAAGAATTTACCATCTGCATAGTAGATACCAACATGTAAACCGCTACGACTACGACCGGTTTTAAAGAATACTAAATCCCCCGCTTTAGGAGTAGTAACTTTATAGCCTAGTTTAGCTTGTTCTACAGTACTTCTTGGCAAAGTTTTTGATAATCTATTTTTATAGAAATTCATAACTAAACCAGAACAATCACTACCAGCTAAGGTTGTACCACCATAACGATATGGCGTTTTTTTCCATTTTTTATAATGTTGATCGATTTTTGCCAAAATAACTGGATCTGATTTATTTACCGCTACTTGACCTTGACTACTACTACAACCAAACAATACAAACAGAGAAAAAATAATCGAAATTACTAAACATCGTTTTTTAACACTACCGCAATTGTTGCGCAACTTGGTTAATAACCGACTGTCTTTTTTTATCATTTCTTTTTGTTCCTTTATTTAAAGTCGACCAATGCGAATAACGTCTTGCTACCTTTAGACTTTTAGGTAACACACCTTTTTGCCACTCATTTTTATCTAGCTTAGATAATCTAATCGGGCTGGTGTTCGCATGGCTGCGATAATTTAAACTCTCTTTAAGTTGAACTAATCGTAAAGAAAGAAAACAAATAATCACATCATCAACGCTTAATTTACTATATCCAGAAAGCTGATAACGCATTCTAGAACCGTAATGCTTTGCAGTTTGCATCAAACTACCCACGGCTGCACCAATTAATGCAGCTGAACCAAAGGATAATCCACCAGTAGCTAAATCAATACTTGCTCCGATAGTTGCACCAGATACAAATCCTTTAGTCAAATGTATACCCATCAATTTCAACGCATCTAAATTAAACAAATCAGCGTTATATCTACCTTTAATTAAAGGTAGATTTTCTTCACTCTCTTGAGTTGAATCAAATTGATAGAGTTGCAATAAATCATTTATTACTTTTTGTTCACGTAACCTAACTTTATTTTGCATATCAGTTACAGCTTGCTTATCATCTGATTTTGCCATTTTATAAAAAGCAGTCACATCAACCAATGCTTCGGCAATAAGTTTATTTGCTGTATGATTACGTGATTCACGAATCCTCGTAATATTATCTAACCAATTATCCAATATTTTTTTAGCTGATTCAATTAGTAAAGCTAAACTTTTGTATAATTTTTCTTCACCATCTATAGGTGGAAATACAGCGTCGAACCCAATGATAGCATGGATACCTATTATTGAAAGCAATCTTTTCCATTCCTTTTCATTTTGTTCTTTGGTTGAAGTAAAATTAAGGACAGCAAGAATAGGTTTATCACTATTTGCTAAAATGGCCAATTCATCGTGATATTTAGGTAGCACAGGCTCTCGGACATCAATGACATAGATAGCTGCATCACAATTTAACACTTGTCTGATGACTTTTGCTTCTTGATTAAAAAGGTTTTCAGCCTCCGGGCTTTGTAAAAAAGTCGTTAATTTATCGATACCATCTAGCTTAGAATTTGCTGGTAGAATTTGTGTTATATAATCATAAAGCGCCAAACTATCTTCAAAACCCGGAGTATCATAAAAAGTAATGTCGGTATTATTAGCCAAAGACAATTTAATCGATTCAACGTGTCTTGTGGTGCCCGGTTTATCTGAAACATCACCAAAATGACTATTGTGCGACAATGCTCGCAAAAGCGAAGTTTTGCCAAAATTGGCATGGCCAACTATTGCTAATTTCAATGAAGTAATCATATTAATTATCCTGCTCTAACCAATTAGGTTCGGCTAATGGTAAAGATAACGATTGCCAATTATGAAATTGCTTACCGTGATTAATAAACCATATCCGAGTTTGCTGGGATTTATTAATTAGCTGTTGAATAAAGTTTAATAATCCGCGATCAGGGGCGCGATCCGTATCGATGGCGATTAATAATTTTTTCGCTGGTTTTAATTGTAAGTAGTCCAATATAGCAACCCGTTGTTCACGGGTATTAAGAAAGCCATAGAACGGAACTGTAGTTGTTGGTTTCCAACTTTCAACGATATCCACTGCCACCAAATAGATACCATGCCCTTCTTCAATTTGCGAAATCGGCAATTGCCATCTGTTTTCCCCTAATTTATCTTCATCTTCTACGTTAGTGACTAATGGCTGTAATTGTTGCGCGAGGATTTGATAATCAGGATCATCTAAATTTAACTTAATTTTTCGACTGGTTACCATCCAGGTGACACCACAAAAAATCATCAGAAGTAAACGAACAGTTAAGCCATAAAAAATAAAAACGCCCAGTAACCATATCGCCCATGAAGAACGAATATCACCAGAACTTAATGCATGTTCACTCAGTTTAATCACATCATCTTTTGGAATAGAAAATCCAAACCAAGATGGCAAATAACCTAGATAATGAGTTAATTCAATAATTGAATCTGCACTTAATAAAGTTGTTTTCCATTCAAAACTATAATGTTGGGTAGAAAAAAGCACTAACAAAACAATTAAAGCGCTAGTTAAAATAACTGTCCAAAACAAATTAAGTACAAAGCCTAGTAACCAACGAATTCGATAGCCAAATAATGAAACAAAAGCAGGAACAAGTTGTTGCACAGTCTTTTTTTGGTAGAGTTTTTCCGCTATCCATAACCAACCGTGAATTAATAAACTACCACCAAAGCGAGAAAAAAATAACAATGAACAAAGCCAGACAATTAGCGTAATAAAATGAACACCCAATAAACTAAATAACGCCCAATATAAATTGATTGGATTTTGACTTAACGCGCCAAATGTCAGCGAGCTACCGATAAAAAGTGATACAAACAATAATAACAAAAATGACAGTTTAATTGAGCGCAACATTACTTTTTGTGCCAAATATAAACCATTTTGTTTAGATAATAAGGTGGCTCGCGTAACAATACGATTAACCAAAGAGGTTGGCATAGCTTTAACTTGCCGATTAATATCTTGATCAGCAAAGCGTCCAGATTGTGACTCAATTAAATGAATAGTTTCAGTAAGCCATAAAGATTTTAGCTGTTCACGCATTTTTATTTAATTTTCACATTTAGGTTAGTCATAAAAGAAACGCGACATAAGTCGCGTTTAAGATAGATTGAGTCGTTTACTGGGTGATTTCACCAATTTTACTTAAAAGAGTTTGAATCCGTTGCTGCCAAATTTGTTGATCTTGTTTTAGTTTTTCATTTTCATCACGTAATGCTTTCATTTCATCAGAACTATCATTAATTAATTGCTCAAGTTCTTGATTACCTTGCTTTAATCTAGCAATCTCTTGTTGCAATGTATTAATGGTGTTAACAGTATGTTGAATTCTAGTTTCTAATTGATTCAATATTTCTAATGACATATTTTTCCTCAAGCTCAATTTATTTGGTGTATAATAAGTAGTATTATAACTAATTCATTCTGAAATCAACACCTTTTTAAATTTTAAGTTGGAGAAAAATATGCGAAAACCTCTCGTTATGGGTAACTGGAAACTCAATGGTAGTATCGGTATGGCAAAAGACTTGGTCGCAGGATTAAGAAATGAGCTATCAACAGACGCTAACTGTGGCATTGCAATTGCACCGCCTAGCGTTTATTTAGATTTTGTAGCACATCAATTAGGTGGCTCAAACATTCTTTTAGGTGCTCAAGATGTCGGTATTCATCTTTCAGGTGCTTATACTGGTGAAGTATCAGCAACTATGTTAAAAGAAATCGGCGTAACTCACGTCATTATTGGACATTCTGAACGTCGTACTTATCACAAAGAATCTGATGAATTTATTGCCCAAAAATTTGGTGTATTAAAAGAAGCAGGTCTAGTACCAGTACTTTGTATTGGTGAGACTGAAGCTGAAAACGAAGCTGGCCAAACTCAAGCAGTATGTGCTCGTCAAATTGATGCTGTTATTAATGCATTAGGTGTACAAGCATTTAATGGCGCAGTAATTGCTTATGAACCAGTTTGGGCAATCGGTACAGGTAAATCTGCAACTCCAGCTCAAGCACAAGCTGTTCACAAATTTATCCGTGATCATATCGCAAAACAAGATGCAGCTGTAGCTAAACAAGTAATTATTCAATATGGTGGCTCAGTTAATGATAAAAATGCAGCTGAACTATTTACCCAACCAGATATTGATGGTGCTTTAGTTGGTGGAGCTTCATTAAAAGTCGATGCTTTTGCAGCAATCGTTAAAGCAGCAGAACAAGCTAAGAAATAAAACGTAAGACGCCTATTTAGGCGTCTTTTTCTACTCAGTAGTACAATTGTAACTTATTTTTTACCCTTCTTTTCGTATCTAGATGGCCAAATTTGCTCAACAGGCACTTGTAAATATTCAGAGATAATACGTTCATATTTAGGACAATGTCGATATAGTGCATTACGTAAAGTATCAGCCTGTAAACCACTTGAACGTGAAAGAGCTCTTAAATTTCCGCCTCGGATTTTAATCTCACCTACAACTCTTGATGGCGTCCAGTCTTGATCTTGTTCTCTCATTATGAGATCCTCTATTGGTTAAATTTTTTGCTATTGTAAAGATTATCGGTATTACGCGACTAAAGCGATAACAAGTTACCTGCAAAGAATAGCATATAAAAAAACGAATTAAAATAATAAAAACAAAAAAATATCTAGAAATGGAATGAAAAACAATGGAAAATAAAGTAAAAAAACAGTCTGAACAAGAAAAAACACGAACATTGACCAGTACAGGAGTTATAAATTTTAAAAATCGATTAACTATTGTTTTAGAAGGTCTTTCAGGTAACGCTTTTGCAAAAAAAGTAGGAATGTCAGAAGCAGTAATACGAGATTATTTATGTGGAAAGACCTATCCATCGCTAAATAGATTGGCAACCATAGCTCAGAAATGTGATGTACCAATCGAGTGGCTTGCAACAGGAAAAGGCGAATGTCGTTTACTTCCAGAAAGCCAAGGTAAAGGTTCTATTGATATTCCATTTCATCATCTCAATGAAACAAATAGTGCATTTTCAGTTTTAGAAACAATCCCATTTGATATCACCTTAATCAAACATCACAGTTGTGAAGTTGATAATCTAATCGCTGTTTGGGCTAAGGGTGACAGTATGGAACCAACCATATCAAATCATGATATTCTTATTATCAATAAAGCTAACGCTAAACCTATTGATGGTTTTCTTTATGCGGTACAGTATGATGATCATATAAGTATCAAGCGTATTCAAAATCAAGGTGCTAACCTAGTTTTAATTTCAGATAACCCTAAATATCCAGCTATTGTGGTTGACAAAAAAGAACAACACGATTTTAAAATAATCGGCCATGTGGTCTATTTACTGAAAGATCTTAATTAAGATCACCATAATAATGCTATTTTTAAATTTAACTCCATTGATATTATCAATGGAGTTTGGAACTATAATTAATTTTTTTCTGCGAATAGATATCAGCAGACAACTATTAATAAAAATTTGTTAGTCAAACCCTTATCCCTCTTTCGCATAGCCTTACACTTTTCATCATAATTATGCTAAAATTATCACAAAATTTTTGCCCATTGATTTAGTTATTATGCCAAATATAAACACTCGAAAAAAAGTCGTTGTCGGCATGTCTGGCGGCGTAGACTCTTCTGTTTCTGCTTATTTATTACAACAACAAGGTTACGATGTTGTTGGTTTATTTATGAAAAATTGGGAAGAAGATGACACAGAAGAATATTGTTCAGCAGCGATCGATTTAGCTGATGCGCAAGCAGTATGTGACAAATTAAACATCAAATTACACACAATCAATTTTGCTGCCGAATACTGGGATAACGTATTCGAACATTTTTTATCCGAATATAAGGCAGGTCGAACACCTAATCCTGATATTTTATGCAATAAAGAGATCAAATTTAAAGCTTTTCTTGAATATGCAGCCGAAGATCTTGGTGCTGATTATATCGCTACCGGCCATTATGTTCGCAAGCGAGAAAATGGAAGCAAAGTCGAATTACTGCGCGGTATAGATAACAATAAAGACCAAAGTTATTTTTTATATACGCTGAGTGAAGATCAAATTAGACAAAGCTTATTTCCTGTTGGTGAACTAGAAAAACCACAAGTACGAAAAATCGCCGAAAAACTAGGCCTAGCAACCGCAGCTAAAAAAGACTCAACCGGGATCTGTTTTATTGGTGAACGAAAATTTAGTGATTTTTTAGCTCGTTACTTACCGGCACAATCAGGCGTGATTCGGACTGTAGACGGTGAAGTTATCGGCCAACATCAAGGGCTAATGTATCACACATTAGGACAACGTAAAGGACTTGGCATAGGTGGTCTAAAACAAGCCGATGATACGCCATGGTATGTTGTTGACAAAGACATAAAAAATAATGAATTAATTGTTGCCCAAGGTCATGATCATCCAGCTTTGTTTTCGGATGGATTAATTGCTCAACAACTACACTGGGTTGATCGTAAAGTTGTGACCAAACCTTTTCAATGCACAGTAAAAACGCGTTATCGTCAACAAGATATTGTTTGTAGTGTCACACCATTAGAACAAGATAAAATTCAAGTAATGTTTGAACAACCTGTTGCAGCAGTAACACCTGGACAATCAGCGGTATTCTATCAAGATGAAGTCTGCCTTGGTGGCGGTATTATTGAGGAACGAATTGTAAGCAGTAAGGAGCATTAAAATGAATAGTAAATATCATCATATTGCAATAGCCCTTGCCGGCGTAACACAAAGTGCGTCACTTATTCCCCAACTTGCTAATACAGGGGTTTGTAACAATACGCTTTATCAAATAGCAATTAAAAGCATATTCAATACATCGCCAAAAACCACTGATGATGTTTATGATGGTATTACCAATATTAAAACAGGCCTAGAAACACTTATCTCACTACTATCATCAAATCAAAAGCAACAAGTTGAAAACATCCGTTATTTGTTTGGTGCATTAAGTGTCACCAGCAAACTTTTAAAAAATAACGATGCATTAGGTAAAATAGATCAACGTTTGCAACGAATATCTGGACTTTATTCAGATATGAATCAAGAGACAATCAGTAATCATGTTGATGATCTCTCTTATTCATTAGCAGGGATCTATTCGGATATCATCAGTCCTCTATCAACCAAAATCAAAGTAGTAGGTAAAGCGGAGTATTTACAAAATTCATTGGTGCAAGCCAAAGTTAGAGCTTCACTACTAGGTTGTGTTCGTTCTGCCATTTTATGGTATCAAGTTGGTGGTAGTCGCTGGCAAATTTTGCTGGGTCGTAAACGAATATGTAATGCAGCACAAGAATTATTAAAAGATATTAATCAACAAAGTTATTAAATTTAAAAAAAATAGCAACGGAGTAAAACCGATGGAATTATCTGCTCTTACCGCCCTATCACCAATTGATGGTCGTTATGGTGACAAAACAACAGAATTACGCACCATTTTTAGTGAATATGGTTTATTAAAATATCGCGTTCAAGTTGAAGTTCGATGGCTACAAAAACTCGCTAATCAAGCAGATATTCTTGAAGTACCAACGCTAAGTGAGCAAGCTAACAAGCACCTGAATGAAATTGTTGACAACTTTAATGAACAAGATGCAATACGCATCAAAACAATCGAAAGAACAACAAATCACGATGTTAAAGCTGTTGAGTATTTCTTAAAAGAAAAAGTTAACACTAACGAAGAACTGCAAGCTATTAATGAATTTATCCACTTTGCCTGCACATCAGAAGATATTAACAATCTATCTTATGCATTAATGTTAAAAACAGCCAGAGACACAGTTCTTATCCCTTACTGGAACAAATTAATTGCAACCATCACCACGCAAGCTAAGACTTATCGTGACTTACCATTATTATCAAGAACACATGGACAACCAGCTACACCTTCCACCATCGGTAAAGAGTTTGCCAATGTTGTTTATCGACTAAAGAGACAACTCAAACAATTAGAGTCAATTGAAATTCTTGGTAAAATTAATGGCGCTACAGGTAATTATAATGCGCATATGGTTGCTTACCCACAAATCAATTGGCATAAATTTAGTGAGGAATTTGTAACTTCATTAGGATTACAATGGAATCCATATACTACCCAGATTGAACCACATGATTATATTGCAGAATATTTTGATTGCATTGACCGTTTTAATACCATTATGATCGACTTTGATCGTGATGTTTGGGGGTATATCGCTCTAAATCATTTTAAACAGAAAACCGTTGCTGGTGAAATTGGTTCTTCAACTATGCCACATAAAGTAAACCCAATTGATTTCGAAAATTCAGAAGGCAATTTGGGGCTTGCTAATGCAATCATGAGTCATCTTGGTAGTAAATTACCTATTTCTCGTTGGCAACGAGATTTAACCGACTCAACCGTATTACGTAATCTTGGTGTAGGTATTGGTTATGCGATTATTGCTTATCAATCAACACTCAAAGGTCTAAATAAACTTGAAGTTAATCAAGAACATCTACTTGATGAACTTAACCGCAATTGGGAAGTATTAGCCGAACCCATTCAAACCGTGATGCGTCGTTATGGTATCGAAAAACCATACGAAAAATTAAAAGAATTAACGCGAGGTAAACGTGTCGATGCACAAGGAATGCAACAATTTATCGACTCGTTAGCGTTACCTGAACATGAAAAAACTCGTTTAAAACAGCTAACCCCAGCAAATTACATTGGTTTTGCCATTAATTTTGTTGATGAACTATAAATGACATAATGAGTGTTGCAGCCTAAAGCTCAAATATAATGGGTTTTAGGCGAACCAATTTATGTTGAATGACTTATAACAACAAAAATATTTAAAGTTCGGAAGATAGGGAGCATCATTGAAAATCCGCATCGCAACAAGAAAAAGTCCCTTAGCCCTTTGGCAAGCTAACTTTGTTAAACAACAATTAATGACAATCCACCAAAATTTAACCGTTGAACTAATCCCAATGGTAACTAAGGGTGATGTACTATTGGATAGTCCGCTATCGAAAATCGGCGGTAAAGGATTATTTGTCAAACAATTAGAACAAGCCATAATAGATAATGAAGCTGATATTGCCGTTCATTCTATTAAGGACATTCCAGCTCAATTTCCTACAGGATTAACGCTTGCCACAATCTGTCAACGTGATGATGTTCGTGATGCATTTATATCAAATCAATATCAATGTTTAGATGATTTACCTGATGGAGCTATCATTGGCACCTCAAGTTTAAGACGTCAATGTCAATTACGGGCTAAATATCCACATTTAATCATCAAAGATTTACGTGGTAATGTTGGTACCCGTTTAGCCAAATTGGATAACCAAGAATATGATGGCATCATTCTAGCTGCTGTCGGTTTAAAACGACTAGGGTTACAAGAACGAATCAAGCAATACATTGATACTGACTTAATTTTACCTGCGGTAGGCCAAGGTGCCATTGGTATCGAAACTCGAATTAATGATGAAACAATTTTGCAATTACTTGCGCCACTTGATGATAAACATAGCCGAATATGTATACAAGCTGAAAGAGCAATGAATCAGGCATTACAAGGCGGTTGCCAAGTGCCTATTGCCTGTCAAAGTCTTTTAACTAACAATTTATTAACCTTAACTGGTTTAGTTGGCAGTCTAGATGGTTCAACAATTATTAAAGTTAGCGTAACAGGAGCAGCCATAGAAGCCGAGAGTTTAGGCGAAAAATTGGCAGCAAAATTATTAGCTAAAGGCGCTGATAAAATATTAGCGGAACTAATTAACTAATGATTTATATTACTCGCCCTTCCCCCGAAGGGGATAATTTAACTCTATTATTAAATCAAGCCAATATACCAGCAAAACATCTACCTTTTTTTAATATCTTAGCTGGTCAAGATCTGGGGTATTTACAGCAACAATTGGATAACCTCAATTTAGGTGATATGGTTATTATTGTTTCACCACAAGTCACTTATATGATTGAACAACATCTACCTAATCTCAGGTTACCTAATCACCTTCGCTATTTTGCCATTGGCAAAAAATCTGCCGAATTATTTAGTCAACAAAATAGCGTTCATGTTGATTACCCAAATGAAGAAAATAGTGCTGGATTATTATCATTATTAAATCAACAATCCATAAGTGGTCATAATGCGTTAATTCTTTGTGGGGATAATGGCGGTCAACAATTATCTCAGCAGCTAAAGTTACAAACAGTTAATGTGAAAACAATTGCATGTTATACTCGTCAAACTATTACTTATAAGCCAAACATATTAGCCGAAAATATTACCCAACAAATCATATTAATTACGAGTGTTGATCACCTATTACAACTGGATATTTACTGCCAAAATAAACATAAACGTGATGCTCAACTAATCGTAACCAGTGAGAGAATTTTTGCAAAAGCTAAACAGTTAAATTGGCAAAAAGTTTTAAAAATTGTTAGTGCAAATAATCAATTTTTATTTAAAACAATGATAACTCTATGTCATAATGCCAAAAATATTTAAAAAATCTAAATGAGGTTAATTTATGTCAACAAAATATTATGGTGCCAATGCAACACTTTCCAACATCAGCACCACTTCATTTAGTCAACCGCCAATACCTAATGCAAACAAAGAAGCGAAAACGACGATGAACGTAGATAAAAAAGAACCAATCAAAAAAACTTCTAGTCCAAAAATCGAACAACCAACCAATTCATCGGTTACCAATTCATCGGTTAATAGTAGTAAATCCCACGCACCTGTATCAAAACTGTCAATACTTGCCATAGCATTAACAGTTTGCTTAAGTGGATTTGTTTATTTCCAAGGATATAAACAAATTGAAAATCAAAAACGAAAGATTTCCACCTTACAAACAGAGGTTGCAAACTTAAAGCAAAATACTAAAGCTAGCATAATTAATGATTTGCAAACTAATATTAATGATGCCGTCAATCAACAAAACCAACAGTTTACATCTCTATCACAGCGTGTTGATCGCCAATTAAATGAAAACCAAAAAATTCAACAACAATTAACCATACAAATTAATGATGCAACAAAGTTAAACGAACAAAATTTGAATACGATTAATGAACGTTTATCTGCCCTATCCACACTTGATAATAATGTTTGGTTAATCTCACAGGCTAACTATTTAGTCCATCTTGCGGGTAGAAAAATTTGGAATGACCAAGATTATACCAGTGCCCGTTTATTATTGAAAAGTGCTGATGAAAGTTTGGCCAAAACCAATGATCCAAGTCTATTAACCGCAAGACAAGCCATTAGCAAAGATATTAATGCCTTATCACAAATCAGTTTTATTGATGAAGATGGGATTATTATTAAGCTATTAGGTTTATCTGAATCATTAACCGACTTACCTTTAGTCGGTAATTATAAAGAAGCTGCACAGGCAGTTAACCAAAATGAAATTAAAACCGCAAATGAGGTTTCAACAAATAATAAACCGTCATCGAACTTAGCTGAAAATGATCAAGTTAGCTCATCAATAGATGATTGGTCAGATAATTTACTTGTCAATGCCGAAAAATTTATGGACAAATTTATCAAAATTGAAAAACTAGACGCAAAAGATAACCATTTTGCCACTTGTCTCGATAAGGCAGGTAATGATGAAAAGCAAATTGTCAGATGCCAGATTTTAAAAACACCTTTAAGTTTAGAACAGACTCTGTATCTTCGTGAAAATATTCGTTTCCGGTTATTAATTGCGGCGCAGGCAGTACCAAGGCATCAAGAACTGATATATCAACGTGCTTTACATGATGCTTCGACTTGGATTAATGCTTATTTCGATGGTAATGCATCAGCGGTTAAATTGTTCTTAAATGATCTTGATAGTTTACAAAAACAATCGATTAGTAATCAAAACATCCCCGATAAACTCGACAGCATTATTGAACTTGAAAAATTAATGCAAACTCGAGTCAAATCAGCATTAGGTAAATAGGAGAATAATAATGTTAAAAATACTCATTATTTTCTTAGTATTAGTCGGTGGATTTTTTCTTGGCCCTATTCTTGAAGGCAATCAAGGTTCAGCGATATTTGAGATTGCTAAATATAGAATAAGTATGTCTTTTAACTCATTTGTCATACTACAATTGTTGGGATTGCTTGTTCTGTATTTAGTTTATGAAATAGGTAAAAAAATCTTTAACTCAAAAACTGCTTTTGGTGAATGGTTAAGATTAAAATCACCGAAGAAATCAATTAAACGTGTTGAACAAGCACAATTTTACCTTTTACAAGGTGATTATCAACAAGCCGCTAAACTATTTATGAAAAGTGCCAAAGGTGCAAAAAGCTCTACTTTATCTTATTTACTTGCAGCTCAAGCACAAATTGATGCAGACCAATTAATCGCCGCCAATCAATCTTTAGCCGAAGCGGCAAAATGTTGCCAACCAAAAGAGTTATTTGCTTTTCAACTGGTACAAATTCGTCTACAACTCAAAAATCATGAATACAGTGCAGCTAAAATCACAATTGAAAAATTATTAAACGAAAAACCGCGTAATGTTGAAATATTGAGATTAGCCGATCAACTCTATTATGAAACGGAAGATTATCAATCCGTTATTGATTTATTACCAATCATGTATAAAACTAAAGCTTATCCAGACTCTCAACTTGATCAGTTTAGACAAGCAGCCTATATTGGCCGTATCAAACAATTATCAACCAATAGTGATCCACTTGCTTTGATAAAATGGTGGAAACAACAACCAAAAGTTATTGTTAATAACCTAGCCAACCAAAAAGCAATGGCCAACTATTTAAATCAATTAGGCCAAACAGCCGAAGCGGAAAAGTTGAATAAAAGTATTCTAAAATTACAACAAAAAGAAAGAACCTAAAAAATATTAAATAGTAAACAGGGCAATTGCCCTGTTTTTGTTTGAATAGACAATCTGTTTAGATAATAAAATAGCGAATTAATGCCATACTACTCATTCCAGCAATAACCACCCACATCAAGTTGCGAGTCAAAACAGCAACACCAATAGTTGGCAGCGCAGCTAAGCAATATTCAAAATTAAAACTAGGAAATTCGCCTTGTTTAACTATAAAAAGATTCTCGACAAACAGTGCGGTTAAAATACAAATAGGTACATAGGATAAAAAACGAATTACCACTTCAGGCAATTGCAATTTTCTGACTAATAAGAAAGGGATAACCCGAGGTAACCAAGTTACCAAACCACTACCCAAAATGATTAATAAACTATAAATACTCATGCTTTACGCTCCACAATAATCCCCATAAAGCAACCGGCAAAAGTACTAAATAATATCGCCATCTCGGATGAGACAAAACGTAATAAAAAAATCAATATTACACTGACTGTCAAAATTACAATAACACGATTTAAAAGTGTTTTAGATTTATCAGCTGTTAGCTGTAAATAAAGTAAACCAATAAACATCGCCACTAAAGCATAATCTAATCCAAATTGTGCTGGATTGGGTAACCATTCACCAATCAATGCCCCAACTAAACATGATAGAATCCAAGCAGCATAAGCGGTTACATTTAGGCCATGCATCCAGGCTGGATTTACGGGTTGTTTATTAGCAATAGCATTCATGGCTACCGCAAAACTTTCATCAGTTAATAGACTACCAATACCAATATTATTCAATAATGAGAAACGACGAAATGCCGGCGCAGTCGCCATACTCATCAAAAAATGCCGCGAATTAACTAAAAACACCGTGAAAATAACCGCAGATATTGGCGTTGCTACCATCATTAAACCGGTGATGATAAATTGTGATGCGCCCGCATAAATAATAATTGCCATGAGAGTCACTTCTAATACCGATAAGTTAGACGCTTTACCCACAACACCAGCGGCAATTCCTATTCCAATATAACCCAATAAAGTTGGAATACACGCTTGTACACCATCTTTAAATGTTAAAGACATTTTCCTTTCCTTAATGACATAAACTGCTATCTAATATATTTAATAATTGTAATAATGTTGATTCAATTTCACTGCCGTATTATTCGTTATATGATTGATCGCTAATAATAAAATCTATATATAACAATAAGCCACATACAATAAGCAAATTTTGCTATAATAGCGCCTATCGACTGTTTGTGACAATAAAAATCACTCATTATCTTATTAAAAAACGGTAATATTATTTATGTATACGGGTACTTTATTCATTATCTCAGCGCCAAGTGGTGCTGGTAAATCAAGTCTTATTCGTGCCTATCTAGCACAAAAAAACCACCATCCAGCAAAAGTTTCAATTTCTCATACGACAAGAAAACCAAGACCTGGTGAACAACAAGGTGAACATTACTATTTTGTTGATAATCAAGAATTTGAATCATTAATTAAACAGAACGCTTTCGTCGAATATGCCCATGTATTCGATCACTATTATGGAACATCTAAAGCCGAAATTGAGCAATCTCTATTGCAAGGTATTAATGTTTTTTTAGATATTGACTGGCAAGGTGCCGAACAAGTTAGACAACAAATGCCTGAATCAAAAAGTATTTTTATCTTACCGCCATCACTCAAAGAACTTGAAAATCGACTCATCAAACGTGGTCAAGATGATGCTCAGGTGATCAGCAAAAGAATGCATAAAGCTCAATCTGAAATTTCACATTACAATGAATATGATTATGTGATTATCAATGATGATTTTGATGAATCATTAACTGCATTAAATGCCATTATGACTAGTGCTAGTCTTGAACAAAGCAAACAAGCCATAGCCCATCACCAACTATTAACCGATCTATTGGCGGCGAAATATTAACTAAATTTTAATAACCAATATCGCCGATCACTCGGCGATAGTAAAAATTAAAATAACTGAATTAATTACCTAATGCTTTAGTCGCTTGGCTATTTTGAATTAACTCTATTTTATAACCATCGGGATCTTCAATAAAAGCAATAATCGTTTTACCACCTTTAACTGGACCTGCTTCACGGGTAACTCGACCACCAGCTTGACGAACATCCTCACACATTTTAGCAACATCATCAACACCAATAGCAATATGACCAAAAGCAGTACCGTGATCATATTTTTCAGTTCCCCAATTATAAGTTAATTCAATTACTGAACTGGTTGATTCATCACCATAACCGACAAAAGCCAGTGAATATTGATATTCCGGGTTTTCACTGGTTCGAAGTAGTGTCATTCCCATAACTCGAGTATAGAAATCAATTGATCGTTTTAAATCCCCGACTCGGATCATTGTATGTAATATACGCATTACTATATAGTTCCTTATTTCTATTAAAACATTTAGTTTGAGTTTAGCGATTTGTGATTAGACAGGCAAATTTTTATGTCGACAAAATAATCAATTAGCTGATGAGGATAAAATAGCAAATAAGATAATTAAAATAGAAAAAAGCTTTCACTGATAACAAGTATAAGTGAAAGCAAATTCAGATAAAACTAACAAGATTTGAATGATAGATTTGAAATAGATCAGATATTATTTACCACTATATCTTGGTGCGGCATTAATACGTTGACCATTAGTAATTAATTTAACATTTTGACCAGCATAAAACTGTTTAACATCACCTTTTTGAACGATAACAAAGTTAGAACCATTTTCTGGTTTAATTTCTAACTCAACTGCATCAGCTTGACTAGATTTGTTTTCAATCGCATCGCCTAAAATCGCACCACCAATAGCACCTGTTGCTGCGGCTAAGATTTGACCAGTACCATTACCTATTGTATTACCTAAAACGCCACCAATTACCGCGCCACCTAAAGGACCAGCAACATTTCCACCGTCTTTACCATTTGAATTTGCTTGAATCTTAACTGCCCTTACCGATACAACTGTACCATAACTTACTTGTTGGACTTGTTTTGCTTGGTCTGCTGTATAAACATCGCCAGAATAGATATCACTATTACTACATCCAGATAAAATTGCTGCTAGAATAGTTAATGTGACGATTTTTTTCATAATTTATTCCTCATATAATTTGAGTATATTTTTATACCTTGTTTAGAATAATATTCTTTTTGAAAAACAACAATATCATTTTCATTATTTTATCATTAGATAATACAATTTTTGGCTAACTTGAGTTATACTCAGCTCAATTGTTAATCTACCATACAATAAGTACATGAAACGGTTATTTTTTCCTTTACTATTATCAGTTATGATAACGGCCTGTCATGATGAAAATCAGCAAACGACGATAAAAAATGAAACCGTCACACATCAATCTAAACCAGATTGTTTACAAGACAGACCAACTAAAAGTTTAAATTTTGACACCATTCCAGTTAATGGTTGTCCAGTACAATAATTTAATAGGCAAAGTAACAGAATGAAAACTATCGAAATCGACGAAGAACTTTATCAATTTATTGCAGGTCAAACTAAACATATTGGTGAAGATGCATCAAGTATTTTGCGACGTTTATTAAACTTTAACCAACCTGAAATGACTAAAGCTGATCCTATATTAGCCAAAGAAAATCATTACCCAATTTTTAATGATCTCCTTACTAGCGACACTTTCTCAAATGAAAAATCGATCATAAGCCGTTTTTTATTACTACTTGGCGCGCTATATAACTACAACCCGGCACTATTTTCAATTGCAGCAACGTCACTACATGGCAGTAAACGGCAATACTTAGCTAAAGACAAACAATCCTTAGAAACTTCGGGAAAAAACACTAAGCCAAGAGAAATTGTTGGTACCCCATATTGGGTAATTAGTAATACGAATACAGCGCGAAAACTATATATTATTGAATCGATTATGAGTGACATGGGTATTTCAGAAAGCATGATTAATCAAGTTATCCATGCCTTTTTACCGTAAACTAGATAGTAATTCACTAACATAATGATTATAAAAGTGAATATTAAAATAAAGTTATGAAAGAGGAGTAAAAAATGGCTAAGTCAAGCCGTGCGGGATTATTAGCTCAACCATCTGACCTAATTAATATCCAAACATTACAAAATAACTATTATCAAATTCAACCAGATGTTGATAATGCTAGCCAATTAGTTATTTTTGGTACATCAGGTCATCGTGGCAGCTCAAATAAAGCGACCTTCAACGAAGCACACATATTAGCAATTGCCCAAGCGGTAGCCGAGTATCGCAAAACAAACAATATCACTGGACCATGTTTTATTGGTCAAGATACTCATGCTTTATCTGAACTTGCATTAAAATCAGTGCTTGAAGTCTTTGTGGCTAATGAACAAACCGTGGTTATAGCACAAAATTGGGGGTACACACCAACACCAGTAATATCGCATGCGATATTGACTTATAATCAGGATAAACAATCTCAATTAGCTGATGGTATTGTAATTACCCCTTCACATAATCCACCTGAAGATGGCGGTATAAAATACAATCCAACTAATGGTGGTCCTGCCGATACTGATATTACCAAACAAATCGAAAACCGTGCTAATGAACTGCTAAGAAACAACCTTAATGGTGTTAAACGTGTCAGCTTAGAAAAAGCGCTAAAATCAGACTTCGTACATACTAAAGAATATGAAACTGATTATGTCAACGATCTTGAAAATATTTTAGATCTATCATTAATCAAGTCATCATCGCTAAAAATTGGAGTTGATCCACTTGGTGGTGCATGTATTACCTATTGGCCTCGTATTGCTGAAAAGTACGGCATAAACCTTGAAATCGTCAATAATAAAATTGATCCAACATTTAGCTTTATGCATCTTGATCATGATCAAGTGATCCGTATGGACTGTTCAAGTCGCTGGGCGATGGCCGGTTTATTAAACCTTAAAGATAAATTTGATTTAGCTTTTGGTAACGATACTGATGCTGACCGTCACGGCATTGTCACACCGAAAGGATTAATGAATCCAAATGCTTACCTTTCAACTTGCGTAAACTATTTATTTCAAAATCGTCCACAGTGGCATCAAGATATCGCTATTGGTAAAACGCTAGTCACTAGCTCAATGATCGACCGTGTAGCTAATAGCTTAAACAAAAAATATCTTGAATATCCTGTCGGTTTTAAATGGTATGCTGATGGACTTTATCACGGTAAACTAGGTTTTGCTGGTGAAGAAAGCGCTGGCGGATCATTCTTAAGAACTAATGGTAAAGTTTGGGCAACGGATAAAGATGGTATCATCTTATGCCTATTAGCGGCTGAAATGACAGCAAAAACTGGCAAAAACCCACAAGAGCAATACCAAGCGCTTGAAGCTAAATTTGGTGTTTCTTATTATGGCCGAATTCAAGCGCCTGCATCATTTACTGAAAAACAAAAATTAGCCAAACTCGATGCCAGCCAATTAACTACAAATAAACTAGCCGGTGAGGAAATTACCCAATGCCTAACTACTGCACCAGCGAATAACGCACCAATCGGTGGTTTAAAAGTTATCACGCAAAACGGTTGGTTTGCCGCTCGTCCGTCTGGTACAGAAGATGCCTATAAAATTTATGCGGAAAGCTTTATAAGTAACGAGCATTTAGCAACCTTACAACAAGAAGCTCAGCAAATAGTGGCTAAAGCGATAAAATAAAAAAGTAGATTAAACAATTAATCTATTGAATATAAAACCAGATGAATAATGCTCTAACTCATAGCACAATCATCTGGTTTTTCTTTCCCCAAAAACCCCGTTCCTCAAAATTTTTGGTTACTAGTTGATTTTATAACTAGCGTTAGCGATTTATTGGCGGGATTTTAGGCTTTAAAAACCCCGTTCCTCAATTTTTTTTGGTTGTTTGAGTTTCGGACGTTTGTTGTTTTGCGGTTGTTTCTATACGGTGATTACGTCCGAGTTAAGAGGGTTGGCGCCAACCCTCTTTACAATCTCCCGCGGCGACTACGCAAGTGGTCACTGCGTGACTGCCTGCCGCCTTCGTTCGCTTTTAACGCTCCTTGCCAAACATCCCTGTTTGCCATGCTAACCTCACTCAGTTGTCAGCACATTGCGAATGTCGCACTACAAAATCGTTTTTATCGCCGACTTCGTCAACGTCAACACCATTGCCTTGGCAAGGCAATGATTGTTTGATGTCCTAATGTTATTTTTCTTATCCTCTGCTTTAATACCTAAGAACTAAGAAATAATAGCTAAGGATAGACACAGAGTCCGCTGCCCCTTTCTTGATTATCTCCTTGAACTCTAATACTACCTCTAAGCGTGCCAACCAGCAAAAAACTACTACCCACCCTATCTTGCGTCCAATAGATACATCCTGGGCAGAAGTCGACACCACGGTCTCTGTAATAAGGCAGAGACCCCCATTCCGAGAGAAATCCTCCACCAATGTGACGACGGGTAGTATTATCAGGTGACGAAGGCGTTGCCGTTAATGCATTTATTTCACTTTCATAACCTCGACAATAATAAGCAGGAGCTTCAGGCCGCGGTTCCCCCTTACAACTCGCATTAGTTAAATCCTTGACCTTTGGAACACGGTATCCTCCAATCTTATTACACCAAGATTCCGTATTAGAATAGGTTTTATAATAACCACGACTAACAAACCACTGCTTTAACACAAATCCATATTTGACCACCGCATTACCCCTACTATCACGACCGACTAACTCAAATGTCTGCGGTAAAGATGGTCTACCGATTCTACCTGGATTATCTGAGTACCCTTGCGATTCTGTAGCAACAGGACCCGTTAGGGTGACTACAACTCTGTCACTTTCTGAATAGGCCATCGTCGCCGTAATACCACCACGAGAAACCGGCGCCCAAGATAAGGCCTGACTAACACCACCAATATATAACCAAAAAAGCAAATTATTAGCACCAGTAGTCGGGAAGTTTAAACCATAAGACGATGGCGTAAATGACTGTGGTATAAAACCATACCTATAATTCCAAAAGCCCCAAACGGCAGCAGAAAGACCAAGCGAAAACCTACTGTTATCGTTAACGTTGTTATAAGGTCTTACTAAACAAATCGCTGGCGCTGCCTTAGGTTTAATATAATAAGTGGCATTATCTGCACTAAAACGACTTTCATTAGGTACTCCATAACGTGTTGTTAATCTACCTTCACTATTCGATAAGGTTAATTTATATGGTGCTTTATTGTTATTACAACTAGTCAGCACTTCATTACGGGCAACAGGATTATTGTCTTTATCAACAATAGATAATTTTAAACTACCGGTAGCGGTGATACCATCAATCCCCTGACCATCGCCATCATCATCACCCCAATAATTATACGGTGTGCCAATAAGTGAACTTAATGCAATAGAATCAGTATCCCATGGTACTAACATACCAATATCATTAAAACTCTGACCAGCAACCGGTAACTCGATAGGATTTCTATAACTCGAATTATTGGTTGTGGGAGTAAACGTTCTACCATCAGAAAGGGATATCCCGAGTAGCGCTTCGGTATTTGTTACCCGGGTTCGACCACCATCAAAGGTTAAATAAGGTGCTGAGCCATAAATAATATTGGTCGTTTTTGTGGTTAATGCATAATTAGCAAAAGAGATAGACTGTAATACAACCATGGTTAATACCAAAACCATCGGCCGAGATAAAAAAACTAAACCAAGAAATTTTGAAAAATTTTGCCGGAATTGCGGAAAGAATAAACTGTGGTTAAATAATAAACGATGTGAGCTTAACTTTAGAAAGGTGAAATTATAGGTTGGGCAGGTTGTGTGTTGTGTGTTGTGTGTTGAAAATTATAATCCATATCAGATGTCCTTGTCAATCCAATTTTATGATTTATTTAAAATTTTAAGCCTAATGGCATAAAATTTATCCATTCGTATAAATATGCTATAAAAGTATAGTGATTGCAAAAAACCATGCAACTTTTTTTGATGATTTAATTGTTAACTTTTGTAAAGGTGAATGTAATATTACCTCTTCATTACTCGCTTAAAACCTATTTCGAAGAAACTTTAGGGGGATTTTTAGGCTTCAAAAACCCCGTTCCTCAAAATTTTTTGGTTACTAGTTGATTTTATAACTAACGTTAGCGATTTATTGGATGGATTTTAGGCTTTAAAAACCCCTCTCCTCAAAATTTTTGGTTGTTTAAGTTTCGGACGTTTTGTTGTTTGGTGGTTATTTCTATACGGCGATTACGTCCGAGTTAAGAGGGTTGGCGCGAACCCTCTTTACAATCTCCCGCGGCGACCACGCAAGTGGTCACGATGTGACTGCCTTCCGCCTTCGTTCGGTCTTAACGCACCGGCTGTGATTTGTTCCTGACAAAACACAGCCTTGCCAAACATCCCTGTTTGCCATGCTAACCTCTCTCAGTTGTCAGCACGTTGCGGATGTCGCTAAATTAAATACACCAAACTTATTTGCCAAAATAAACGTTTATTATTGGAACTAGCTGATGTTATAACTAACGTTAGCGATTTATTGGCGGGATTTTAGGCTTTAAAAACCCCGTTCCTCAAAATTTTTTGGTTGTTTGAGTTTCGGACGTTTTGTTGTTTGGTGGCTAATTCTATACGGTGATTACGTCCGAGTTAAGAGGGTTGGCGCGAACCCTCTTTACAATCTCCCGCGGCGACCACGCAAGTGGTCATAATGTGACTGCCTTCCGTCTTCGTTCGCTCTTAACGCACCGGCTGTGATTTGTTCCTGACAAAGCACCGCCTTGGCAAACATCCCTGTTTGCCATGCTAACCTCACGCAGTTGTCAGCACGTTGCGAATGTCGCGCCACAAAATCGTTTTTTATCGCCCTAATGTTATTTTTCTTATCCTCAGCTTCAATACCTAAGAACTAAGAAATAATAGCTAAGGATAGACACAGACTCCGAAGAGTTTGGTATTCTCTACTGCTATGGTAGGGTAGGAATACATAGTACCCCAATCCGAGTGAACATAAAAAGAATATTGGTTGTTATTCGTCTTATCACTCGCCCAATAGCTAACGAAGTAGAAGTTAGTATCAAGGTAATAGAGCATACTCCCCCATTCCGTGAAAAATCCGGCACCAATGTAACGACTGAAAAACACATCAGGTGACGAAGGTGTTGCCTCTACTAGATCGTTACAAGCGTCTTCTGTATTATTTCCCCGACAAAACGCATTAGTTAAATCCTTGACATTTGGGACACGGTATCCTCCAATCTTATTACACCAAGATGATAGACTAGAAAGGTTACTTGTATAATCACCACGATTAGCAAACCACTGCTTTAACTCAAATCCATATTTGACCACCGCATTACCCCTACTATCACGACCGACCAACTCAAATACCTGAGGTAAAGATAGTCTGTCGATTCTATCTGGATTTTCTGATTCCCATTGATTAGGGTCTGTAACGGCAGGACCTGTTAGGGTGACTCGAACTTCGTTACTTGCTGAATAGGTCATCGTCGCCGTAATACCACCATGAGAAACCGGTGCCCAAGATAAGGCCTGAGCATTACTACCCCCAATAATTAAATCAAAATATAACTTATTAGCTCCAGTAGTCGGGAAGTTTGAACCATAAGACGACGGCGTAACTGACTGTATTAGAAAACCCTTATCAAGGTTCCATATATTAACAGGACCAGGAGTGTTATGTGAAACGTTGTGCAAGCTAGGTTTAGCAAAACAAATCACCGGCGCTGCCTTAGGATTAATATAATAAGTGGCATTACCTTCCGTAAAACGACTTTCATTAGGTACCCCATAACGTGTTTTTAATGTACCTTCATCATTAGATAAGGTTAATTTATATGGCGCTTTACAAATAGTCGGCACTTCATTACGGGCAACAGAATTATTGTCGTTATCAACAATAGTTAATTTTAAACTACCGGTAGCGGTGACACCATTAACTCCCTCACCATCGCCATCATCATCCCCCCAATAATTATAAGGTGTGCCAATAAGTGAACTTAATGCAATAGAATTAGTATCCGTTGGTACTAACATACCAATATCCGCAAAACTCTGACCCTCAACAGGTAACTCGATAGGATTGTCACTTGAATCATTGGTTGTGGGAGTAAATGTTCTACCATCAGAAAGGGATATCCTTAGTAGCGATTCGGTATTTGTTACCCGGGTACGACCACCATCAAAGGTTAAATAAGGTGCTGAGCCATAAATGATATTGGTCGTTGTAGTGGTTAATGCATAATTAGAAAAAGAGATAGACTGTAAAACAACCACGGTTAATATGAAAACCATCGGCCGAGATAAAAAGGCTAAACCAAGAAATTTTGAAAAATTTTGCTGAATTTGTTGGAAAAATAAACTGCGGTTAAATAATAAACGATGCGAGCTTAACTTTACTAACGTTAAATTATAGGTTGGGCAGGTTTGGTGTTTGGTGTTTGGTGTTTAAAATTATAATACATATTCGACATTCCTGTCAATTAAATTAATGATTAATTTACAATTTTGCACCTATTGGCGCAAAATTTATCCATTTATATAAATATAGTACAAAAATTATAGTGATTGCAAAAAACCATGCAACTTTTTTTGATGGTTTTATTGTTAACTTTTGTAAAGGTGAATGTAATATTACCTCTTCATTACTCGCTTAAAACCTATTTCGAAGAAACTTTAGGGGGATTTTTGGGCTTTAAAAACCCCGTTCCTCAAATTTTTTGGGTTGCTAGTTGATTTTATAACTAACGTTAGCGATTTATTGGATGGATTTTGGGCTTTAAAAACCCCGTTCCTCAAATTTTTTGGGTTGTTTGTGTTTCGGACGTTTTGTTGTTTGGTGGTTATTTCTATACGGTGAATACGTCCGAGTTAAGAGGGTTGGCGCCAACCCTCTTTACAATCTCCCGCGGGACCACGCAAGTGGTCAC
>NZ_JACFSE010000011.1:0-54491 GCF_016100545.1 Gilliamella sp. W8128 | reverse complement strand
ATAAATCATAAAATTGGATTGACAAGGATATCTGATATGGATTATAATTTTCAACACACAACACACAACACACAACCTGCCCAACTTATAATTTCACCTTTCTAAAGTTAAGCTCATACCGTTTATTATTTCACCGCAGTTTATTATTTCGACAATTTCCAAAATTTCCGCAATTCCGGCAAAATTTTTCAAAATTTCTTGGTTTAGCCTGTTTATCTCGGCCGATGGTTTTGGTATTAACCGTAATTGTTTTACAGTCTATCTCTTTTTCTAATTATGCATTAACCACTAAAACGACCAATATTATTTATGGCTCAGCGCCTTATTTAACCTTTGATGGAGGTCGAACTCGGGTAACAAATACTGAAGCGCTACTCGGGATATCGCTTTCTGATGGAAGAACATTTACTCCGACAACCAATAATTCGAGTTCAACTAATCCTATTGAGTTACCTGTTGTTGGTCAGAGTGTTAATGATATTGGTATGTTAATACCAACGGATACTAATTCTATTGCATTAAGTTCACTTATTGGCACACCGTATAATTATTGGGGTGATGATGATGGCGATGGTCAGGGAGTTAATGGTGTCACCGCTACTGGTAGTTTAAATTTATCTATTGTCGATAAAAATAATCAAGCTGTTGCCCGTAATGAAGTGCCGACTATTTGTAACGGTAAAGCGCCTTATAAACTAACGTTATCTAATACTAACGGTAGATTAAAAACACGTTATGGTGTGCCTAATGAAAGTTATTTTACGGCAGGTAATGTCACTTATTATATTAAACCTAAGGGAACGGCAGCGATTTGTTATGCAAGACCTAACTTAAGGGGTAGTGGTATTTCTGCTGCCATTTGGAACCCTGATAAGGGTTTTCTAACCCAGTCAGTTACGCCATCGTCTTATAGTTTAAACTTCCCGACTACTGGTGCTAATAATTTATATTTTGATTTAGATATTAGTGGTAGTACTCAGGCCTTATCTTGGGCTCCGGTTTCTCATGGTGGTATTACGGCGACGATGACCGATTCAACAAATACCAGCGTTCGAGTCACCCTAACAGGTCCTGCCGTTACAGACCCTAATCAATGGGAATCAGAAAATCCAGATAGAATCGCCAGACTATCTTTACCGCAGACATTTGAGTTAGTCGGTCGTGATAGCAGTGGTAATGCGGTGGTCAAATATGGATTTGAGTTAAAGCAGTGGTTTGTTAATCGTGGTAATTATGCAAGTACCCATTCTAGTATAGAATCTTGGTGTAATAGTTTTGGATACCGTGTTCCAAAGGTCAAGGAATTAACTAATTCGGTTTGTCGGGAATGGAATTCAGGTCCTTATTGTCGAGGTGCAGTAAGTGCAACGCCTTCGTCACCTGATGAGGATTTCAGACGTCATATTGGTGCAGGATTTTTCACGGAATGGGGGATAATGAGCTCTTACACTGGATACCCTGGAGCCAACTTCAAAGGAGATTACAGTAATGGAGGGCCGTATTTGACGAGTGATAAGTCGAGTCATAACAATCTAATCTTTGTGATTGATGGGTATTATAATGGTTGGGTGCGTTGGACATATACCAACGGCAAAGCCTACGGACTCTGTGTCTATCCTTAGCTATTATTTCTTAATCCTTAGTTATTGAAACTGAGGATAAGAAAAATAATGTTAGGACATTAAACAATCATTGTCTTGCCAAGGCAATGGCGTTGACGAAGTCGGCGATAAAAGCGAACGCAGGCGGAAGGCAGTCACATCGTGACCACTTGCGTGGTCGCCGCGGGAGATTGTAAAGAGGATTGGCGCCAACCCTCTTAACTCGGACGTAATCGCCGTATAGAAACAACCGCAAAACAACAAACGTCCGAAACTCAAACAACCAAAAATTTTGAGGAACGGGGTTTTTAAAACTTAAATTCCTACTTATTGCTAACCCTTTTTTTTGACTTAAAATAAAATAATTAAAAATCAATATGTTGAAAAATGGCTCAAAAAAAGGGTTTTTAATAGTAAAATTGCGCTTTTTCTTTTTGCCAACTGCATTTATAGTATATTGGATTCTAGTTCACTACCGTGTAGGTAGCTTAGAAATGATAAGAAGAAAACTAAGAAAACCAAGAAAAGTTTACTACCGTGTAGGCTTTTTAGTTAGTAATTAAAATGGATTTTTAGTATTTAAAACTCGCTGTTCTCAAATATATCTATGAAATAATTAAAACGCTTATATAAGCGTTTTAACTCTGATTAATATCATTATATCTACTATAAACTATTAGAACATTAATAGTTGTACAATTAAATTGCAGTCATATAGACCTGATTATTCAGTAAGTTTTTAGGATCAAACTGTTGTTTAATTGCACGCATTAATTGGCGATTTGCTTCAGGAATGGCAGCATTGTAATAATTTACTTTCGCCGTTCCGATGCCATGTTCTGCTGAAGGCAAACCTCCTAATTCAAGACATTTTTGATAAAGCGCTTGGTGAACATTTTGCAGATCAGATTGCCATTGTTTGT
Source organism: Gilliamella sp. W8128 (assembly GCF_016100545.1). Classification (NCBI taxonomy): domain Bacteria; kingdom Pseudomonadati; phylum Pseudomonadota; class Gammaproteobacteria; order Orbales; family Orbaceae; genus Gilliamella; species Gilliamella sp. W8128. Next base: position 51,967 of record NZ_JACFSE010000011.1, on the reverse strand, counting down.
CATCACGATTATCACGCAAAATGCATAGATGAATGTTACCATCACCAGCGTGACCAAAGGCTAACATGCGCATTTGAGTTTGTGCTTCTAGCTGTTTAGTGAAATTGATAAAATCGCTAATGCGATTTATTGGTACCACAATATCGATCGGATCTTGTTCGGTGATTGCTTCAACTGCACGTACTAGCGAACCACGAATCGTCCAGATTTGACTGGTTTGATTGCTATCTTGAGCAACAAAATAGTCACACCCGCCTAAATTTGCTAGCAGTTGTTTGCGTTGTTGTTCAATGGTTTGTAGATCGGAACCATCAAGCATAATAATTAGATAAGCTTGGCTATTTGGTAGTGGGAATTTAAAGCCTGAGTACTGTTCACCCCACTGTGCGACTTTACGTTCAACAAACTCCAATGCAGTAGGTGTAAGGGTATGTAATACGGTGGTAATACTGTTAATAGCTTGTTCAATAGTGTTAAAACCAACAATAAAAGTTTGTGATACTTTTGGTTTGGCTATCAGTTTTAAAGTACATTGTGTGATAATACCTAAAGTACCTTCACTGCCGATAAAAAGGTGTTTTAAGGCTAGTCCAGTGTTGTCTTTAACATTTTTACTGCCAATATTTAATACACTACCATCAGCCATTACAACTTCAATTGCTTGCACATAATCTCGAGTCACACCATATTTTACCGCCCGCATACCGCCAGCATTAGTACTGATATTACCACCAACGGTGGCATTTTTAGCGCCCGGATCTGGCGGATAAAAAAGGTCATGTTGTTCAACAAACTGTTGCAGGTCTTGCAGTAAAATACCCGATTGCACAGTGACGGTGAAGGTTTGCTTGTCTAGTTCAACAATATGATTCATCATCGATAAATCAAGAATAATACCGCCATTAGGAATAGTAGAGCCGACTAAGTTAGTGCCAGCACCACGGGTAGTAATATTAAGATTATTGGTATTAGCGTATTTAACAATGCCAGCTACTTCTGCTGTAGTTTTGGGGTAGACTAATATCTCGGCATAGCCATATTTTAATTTTAAACCATCAGTTAAATGCGATTGTGGAATAGCATTTTTTGCAATGATACGTTTAGGATCTGTAATAATGTCTGTGAGTTTGTTCATGCTGAATTACCGACTATTTATAACTTTTATCGAAGTGGTTAGCTAACTTGTCACCAAGATATTGAATCACCATCACAATAAAAATAAGAATAATAATACATAAAATGAGGATTTCGGTTACATAGCGTTGATAACCATAACGAATGGCTAAATCACCAATACCACCACCGCCAACAACCCCCGCCATTGAACTAAAACTAATAAGCGAAATGGTGGTAACCGTTGCGTGTCGAATTAATTGTGCCATCGCTTCTGGAAATAAAATACCGAATATAATGCGGATATGCGATGCCCCACTTGCTACTGCTGCTTCGATCACCCCTTTATCTATTTGACTAAATGCATTTTCAGCTAACCTAGCATAAAATGCGATAGCTGCAAGTGAAAGAGGGAAAATTACCGCTTTGGGTCCTACAGTCGTGCCGACGAGTAACGCTCCCAAAGGTAGTACGGTAACCATTAAAATCAAAAAAGGAATTGAACGAGTGGCATTGATGATAAAATTAGCGATACTATTGATAATTCTGTTTTTGAAAAAGAATTGATTTGACATTAAAAACAGTAATAAACCTATGAGTGTACCGAATATTAGACCAGCTAATAATGACCAACTTACCATGATAAATGTTTCGTAAGCTGCTTGCCATAACATTTGCGCCATTTCGGCAATGGTGAGCTTTATCATTAATTTATTTCCTCAATAATAACTTCTTGCTGTGCTAACTTTGTTATCAGTTTTTGAATATTATCAGGTTCCCCAATAATTTCGATCACCAAATTACCTAACGCTTGGTTATCAAAATACTCTATAAAACCATGTAAGATATTGAATGCCACTTGAGTTTCAATTGCTGATTGATATAGTATTGGTTGGGTAGTGTTTTCGTTAATATAACGCAAACGTACCAATTTACCTTTGGCATTTTGTTTGATGATATCAGGTAAATGAGTGTTTTCATCAATATTGAGAAATTCTTGCGTGAAGGGCTGTTTAGGGCAGGCAAACAGATTAAAAGTAGTATTCATTTCCACTATTTCGCCCTGTGACATTACTGCAACTCGATGACAGATCTTTTTAACCACATCGATTTCATGAGTAATGAGTACTATGGTCAATGCAAATTTTTGATTAAGCTCTTTTAATAAATCAAGTATTGCGCTAGTGGTAGTTGGATCTAATGCACTGGTCGCTTCGTCACACAATAGAATTTTTGCATCATTGGCAAGTGCTCTAGCAATGCCAACTCGCTGCTTTTGCCCACCACTGAGTTCGGCAGGGTAGGCATTAGCTTTATCACTTAACCCAACTAAAGCAAGTAATTCGTTGACTCTATTTTTTACAGCATCGCCTTTTTTTCCTGCTGCTTTGAGCACAAAAGCAATATTTTCATAGACGGTTTTCGATGTCGCCAAATTAAAGTTTTGAAAAATCATCCCAACTTGAAAACGAAATGCTTGCAGTTGACGACCGTGCAAGGTTTTTATGTCAACGCCATTGATAATGATTTGTCCGGAAGAGGGATCAGCAAGTCGATTAAGGGTTCTTACTAATGTACTTTTACCTGCACCGCTCGAGCCGATAATACCGAAGATCTCACCTTGATTAACATCAAATGAGACCTTTTTTACGGCTTCAATCACTTGCTGGTTTGCTTCGAATCTTACCGAAACATCTTTTACCTGAATTAATGGGTTAGTTTGCATAATTAAAATAACTGATAATCTGGTTTTTGGAAGGTATAGAAAATACCATTTTTATCATTAATCACTTGAGCAAATTCTGGTGATTTAAGTACTTCGATAATGTCTTGACCTAATTTATCTTTAGATTCATTGCGAATCGCAATAACATTTTTTAGATCTTTATCTAATACTTCTTGATAAAGTGCTTTTGAAAGATCTAATCCAGCACCGATGGCATAATTGCCATTAACTACTGATAATACAGCACTATCTAAAGAACGTGGTGTTTGTGGTGCTTCAATAGGTACAATATTTAAACCATAACGATTTTCGATTACGTTGTTAGGGGTGAGATTATTTTTATCCACATTTGGATCGAGTTTAATTAATCCAGCAGCTTCTAAAATACGTAATGCTCGAGCTTCATTGGTCACGTCGTTAGCTATCGTGACTTGATCACCTTGTTTTAACTGTGAAAAATCAGTGATTTTATTTGAATAAATTCCAGCACCAGCAGTTGGTACAAAGCCAACGGCAGTAATATCTAAATTACGCGCTTGTTTAAAGTTATTAAGGTAAGTTAAATGTTGAAACAAATTAACATCGATCTCTTTATTGGCTAATGCTAAGTTTGGTTGAACATAATCGCTAAATTCACGAATTTCTACTTGATAACCTTTCTTTTCAAGACCAGGTGCGATAGCTTGTTTAAACATATCTCCATATGGCCCAGCGGCAACACCTACGGTAATTTGATTTTCTTTTTTAGCATTGTCACAACCAGTTAAGACAATTAGGGACGATAAAATAGCTAAACTAGCCACAATTAGTTTTTTAAACATGATAATTTTTCCTTGAGTTTGGATAATCTTTCTAAAGCTGCAATTAGCGTTGGTTCTTGTTTTGCAAAATGGAAGCGAATATAGCGATATTCAGGGTGCTTAAAAAAGGCGGAGCCTGGTACGGCAGCTACACCAACCTCTTTAATTAGCCATTCGCAAAATTCAAAATCAGTGTTAAAAGGATTAATCTCTGAAATATCAACTAATACATAATAAGCACCTTGAGGTTCATAATAAGTAAGTCCTAAGTCATCTAATCCCTTTAAAAATAAACGACGTTTATCAGTATAGATTTGGGTTAATTTTTGGTAGTAATCTTCACCTAAAGCTAATCCAGCACAAGCAGCTTTTTGTAATGGTGCTGCAGCACCAACGGTAAGAAAATCATGAATCATCTTGCAACCATCAATAATTTTCTTATCAGCAATAATATAGCCAAGTCGCCAACCAGTTATCGAATAGGTTTTCGATAGTGAGCTACAGCAAATTGTTCGCTCTTTCATATTAGGGAAACTGGCTAAATAAAGATGTTGATGTGGTGCATAAACCATATGCTCATAAACTTCATCGGTAATAATGTAAGCATCAAACTCAATAGCTAGTTGGCTAATATAGTCAAGTTCTGCTTTGGTAAATACCTTACCACAAGGATTGCTAGGGTTACATAAGATTAACGCTTTGGCTCCTTGCTCAAAAGCTTGTCGTAGTTGTTGCTTATCAAATTCGAAGGTAGGTGGAATGAGTGGCACATAGATTGGCGTCGCATCAGACAAAATAGCATCCGCGCCGTAATTTTCATAAAAAGGAGAAAAGATAATCACTTTATCTTTCGGATTACAGACTGTCATCACTGCGCACATCATTGCTTCGGTACTACCACATGTTACCAACACATTTTCATCTGGATTGATATCAATATTCATTAATTTTTGTTGTTTTTTTGCTAACAGATGGCGAAACTCGGCTGAACCCCATGTGATTTCATATTGATGAGGACCATCATCCGCAACTTGTTTTAACGCATCAATTAAAGGCTTAGGAGGCTCAAAATCAGGAAACCCTTGTGACAAATTGATTGCTTGATATTGATTAGCGATCCGAGTCATCCGACGGATAACTGAATCAGAAAAGTGATCGAGTCGATTGGCTAATTTATGCATTGTTTTTTTTGTTTATTAAAATTATGAAGCAAGTGATTATAATATAAAAACTTAATTTAGCTGTTAAATAATATATTTATATATAGTTATATTTTTTTTTTATAACAAAGTTAATAATTGATATTAGTTATGCAAAAAATTTTGAGGAGAGCACTTTTTTAAACGTGAAAATTTATGAAAAAAGGGGACTCATAATTTATATTTTTCTATCAAAGTAAACAAATAAACCTGTATAACTTGATCTTATTCTACGTTAAAATAGCAATCTTATTGTTATGACATACTAAGGAATCAACCTAATGACAACTGAATTGACAACGCTTGATAAGATTAAACGACAAATTGCCGAAAATCCGATTCTTCTTTATATGAAAGGGTCGCCAAAATTACCAAGTTGTGGATTTTCAGCACAAGCGGTTCAAGTATTATCACAATGTGGCGTACCTTTTGCCTATGTCGATATTTTACAAAATCCCGATATTCGAGCTGAATTACCAAAATATGCTAATTGGCCAACTTTCCCACAACTTTGGGTTGAAGGTGAATTAGTGGGTGGTTGTGACATTATGTTAGAAATGTTTCAGACTGGTGAATTGCAGACCTTGATTAAACAGACTGCTGAAAAACATAAACCATAATTGTTTATTTTGTCTATAAAAAAGCAGGATGTAAAAAAAGAGTGTATGTAAAAAAAGAGTGTATGTAAAAAAGAGAGTTCGCAACTCTCTTTTTTATTTATAATTTTGACTTTGTTTTTAATCTAATGGCTGCTCAGTTTCTGCTTTAGTTTGCTGATCGTTATGCGGTAGTGGCCAACCGCCAAGTCGTTTAAAGCGATTAACAATTTCACAAAATAAAATTGCTGTTTTTTCGGTATCGTATAAGGCACTATGGGCTTGTTTATGATCGAATGGCATTTCCGCTGCTTCACACGCTTTAGCGAGAACGGTTTGACCAAACACTAATCCACTAAGCGAAGCCGTGTCAAAAGTAGCAAAAGGGTGGAAAGGATTACGCTTTATGCCTGCTCGTTCTGATGCTGCCATTAAAAAGCTATGGTCGAAATGAGCATTATGAGCAACAATAACTGCGCGGCTACAGTCATTGGCCTTAATACCATTTCTCACGAGTTTAAATATTGCTTCTAATGCAACTTTTTCATCAACTGCATCACGTAATGGATTATTAGGATCAATACCATTAAATGCTAAAGCTGTCGGCTCCAAAATTGCATTTTCAAATGGGTTCACATTGAATTGTAGCGTTTCATCGGGTGCTAAAAAGCCCTTTTCATCCATTTTTAACGTAATAGCTGCAATTTCTAAAATTGCATTTTGATTAGGATCAAAGCCTGATGTTTCAATATCAATTACAACAGGATAGAAACCACGAAAGCGTTCACATAATTTAGCGTTTGGCACAATACATTGTCTTATTTTTGCAAAAATTGTCGGCTATTATGCCAGTTTTTGCTTATTTCGACTAGATTAACCGTAATTTTTAACCAGTTCACTTTGATCAAAAAATGGAAGCGTAGGAAGCTTAAGATATTATTTGAGAAAATTTTGCTTAGATTACCTAAGTTTTTTTATACATCGAAATATTAAATGTCTCGCTAAAGGAATTGAATAATAATTACGATTAACTTAATTATGATAATTAAGCCTATAAAAAAACATAACAATAAATTACAAAATGTTGGCTAAGTTATTTAAATAATATGATGAATGATAAATTAATTTATCATTCATCTAAGTATCAATCTTTATATTCGGCCATAAAACGATCGGCGTCATCCACCATTGATTTAATGCCTACAAAAAATGGTGTACGTTGATGTAATTGCTCTGGTTCCATATCTAAAATTCGTTGGTATCCGTTAGTTGCTTTTCCTCCAGCTTGTTCTGCTAAAAAAGCCATTGGATTTGCTTCATATAACAAGCGGATTTTACCTTTAGGGTATTGAGCTGTATTAGGGTAGATATAGATACCACCTTTTAATAGGTTTCGATGAAAATCAGACACTAATGAACCGATATAACGTGAAGTGTAAGGGCGATGTGTCTTATCATCCTCTTCTTGGCAATACTTGATATATTTTTTGACTCCGGTAGGAAATTTAGAATAGTAACCTTCATTAATCGAATAGGTAGTAGCTTGTTTTGGGAAACGGACATTTTCATGGGATAAGCAAAAAACGCCCAATGAAGGGTCATAAGTAAAAGCATGTACACCACAACCTGTAGTATAAACTAACATAGTCGATGACCCGTAAATAATATAACCAGCAGCGACTTGTTTATAACCAGGTTGCAAAAAATCTTGTTCTGAAATAGGGGTGCCTATTTGGGTAATTCTGTGATAAATTGAAAAAATTGTACCGACCGATACATTTACATCAATATTTGATGAACCATCAAGTGGATCCATTAACACGACATATTTTCCTTCGGTTGCGCGATCTTTACCAAAAATAACCAAATTATCTTCTTCTTCAGATGCTATACCTGCTATGACTCCTCGAGCTTCAAGTGCATTTTTTAACGTTTCATTAGCAAAAACATCCAGTTTCATCTGTTTTTCACCTTGAATATTTGCTGCACCATTTTCGCCTAAAATATCAATTAATCCTGCTTTATTTATATCTCGATTAATAACCTTAGCACCTAATTTAATCGCCGAAATAAGGGCGGTTAATTCTCCTGTAGCATGAGGGAACTCTGCTTGTTTTTCAATAATAAATTCACCGAGGGTTTTCATTGTTTAATAAATCCTTTATATCAATGTTTGTATAATATAAATTTCAATAGTTAAATCGAAATCTATTTTCGATAATATACGTGAGATATTTTGAGAAAGCGACTATAATTAGCTTGTCGTTAGTTAGTTTTTTGCGTGAAAAAAGTTTAATTAATTCAAAATGTTTGATTCCATCTGTGTTTTTTATGCATAGAGCGGATTAAATTTAAAAAGTGAGGTTATTTTGCATCAATTTGAACTTCAAAGAGTCATTAATAATGAATTGCAAGTGACAAGATATCATGACTATGCACCAAATGGATTACAGGTTCAAGGACGATCGGAAGTTAAAAAAATTGTGACAGGGGTCACTGCTTGCCAATTATTGTTAGATAAAGCCGTGGAACTTAATGCTGATGCGGTGTTGGTTCATCATGGCTATTTTTGGAAGAATGAACCACAAACTATTACCGGAATTAAATATCATCGAATGAAAACCTTACTCAAACATGATATTAATTTATATAGTTATCATCTGCCATTAGATGGCCATCCTGTTTTAGGTAATAATGTATTGCTAGGACAAATGCTGGATATTGCAGTTGATAAGCGTGAGGATATTAGCGATCTGTTATTCAAAGGTACTTTACATAATCCACTTACTGCGCTTGAGTTCAAACAGAAACTCGAGCAAAAATTGCATAATGGCCAAACTTCAGTGCTATTTTGTGGTGATAATGCGCCAGCGGTAATTAATCGAGTGGCATGGTGTAGTGGTGGAGGTCAAGAATTTATTGAATCAGCTGCTCTGCAAGGCGTTGATGCATTTTTCACTGGTGAAGTATCTGAACGTACTATTCATATTGCTCGTGAATATGGTATTAACTTTTATGCCGCTGGTCATCATGCAACTGAGCGTTGTGGTATCAAAACATTAGGCGAATGGTTATCAGAACACTATGAGTTAGAAATTATTTTCGTTGATATTGATAATCCTGCATAACAAATGTTGAATTTAAATAAGAAATATCGCATACTTATTCGCAGTTTTTTTAATCTTTAAGTTGTTTTAACAACCAAAAATATGAGAGGTCGCTTTATGTTTACAGGAAGTCTGGTCGCACTTGTTACTCCAATGGATACGAAAGGCAATGTCGACCATGTAAGCTTAAAAAAATTGGTCGAATATCATATTGAAAGTGGTACTTCTGCTATTGTTTCAGTAGGAACTACTGGCGAATCCGCAACACTCAATCATCATGAACATATTGATGTTATTAAACGGACTATCGATTATGCTGATGGTCGCATTAATATTATTGCTGGTACTGGTTCAAATGCTACCAAAGAAGCGATCGAATTAACTCGTCAAGTTGAAAATATTGGTGTGGTAGGCTGTTTAACTGTGGCACCTTATTATAATAAACCAACCCAAGAAGGCCTATATCAACATTTTAAAGCTATCGCAGAGAATACCGCATTACCGCAAATCCTTTATAATGTACCAGGTCGAACTTGTAGTGATATTAAGCCAGAAACTGTAGGTCGATTAGCAAAAATTAAGAATATTGTGGCATTAAAGGATGCAACAGGCGATCTTTCTCGTGTATACAAGACGCGTAAATTGGTTGGCGATGAGTTTAAGTTATTAAGTGGTGATGATGCAACTTTCTTAGATTTTATTATTTTAGGGGGTAATGGGGTTATTTCTGTTACCGCGAATGTGGCAGCCAAACAAGTAGCAACGGTTTATGAGTTGGCAATTAATAATCAAATTCAACAAGCTAGAGCTTTAAATGATACTTTAATGGCGTTACATACAAATTTATTTATTGAACCTAATCCAACTCCTGCAAAATGGGCTTGTACCCGATTAGGTTTAATGGCAAATGGCACTATACGTTTACCATTAGTCCCATTAAGTGATGCAGCTATTCCGGTAGTTGAGCAAGCATTAAAAGATGCTAATTTACTGTAAAATTAACTATAACCCTTAATTTATAAGCAGGAATTTATGTTGAATAAAACTGTATTAAAATGCAAAGCCTTTAAAAAAATAGCTATTTTATCTGCATTTGCTTCTATATTTCTTGTTGGCTGTAGTAGTGATCAAAGTTATAAACGAGAAGTTGAAGGTAATGATGACTACCTTAACTCACCGCCCTTAAAAGCGTTAGTTATTCCTGAAGGTGTTTCTGTACCAGTAGAAGCCGGTGATTTTTATGTCGATAACAACGATATTGAAGGTGCATTAGGTAAACAACTTGATATTCGTCCACCGACGGTGCCGATTCCTACAATTGATGATGCGTTTGTGATTTATAATAATGGAACGGTAACGTTCAATGCACCAATTAGTTATGGTATTTGGAATAATATCCCAAACTCATTAGCGAAACAAAATATTTCGATTATCACAAGTGACAATAATACGATTAAAACAGGTAATTCTATTATTGCTCGTGGTGATGAACAACAACCGGTTGATGCATCATATATTTTTAAACGTCAAATATTGGGTGAAACAGAAACAATTACCATGGTGTTGGATACATTAACACGCGGTAATGAAAATCTTATGTCGCAACCGATCGAAGTTCAGCGTTATATCGTTGGATTATTTAATCAAATAATGGATGATGTTGCTCCTGAATCGCTACGAACCGTACCGGTTAAAGAAAAAACAGATGAAGACAAAAAAGATGATAAAGAATCAGATCCAAATAAAACGTTAAAAGAAGATCTTAAAGATGAGATCCGTGATGGCATCAGAAACGATCGCTAATTTAACGATCCGATTATTTATCATTTAAACGAGTTAAAACAGCATAAAATCTATTTTAACCCAGTAGTGGAGTAACTTTTGATTAACTTTATTGATACTATAATGGAAGATTATACAATAAGGTAACAATACTTGATTTGAAATTAAGGGGCGAATAGCTCCTTAATTATTTATTGGCAATTTGATATAAGGTTATGAACATGAAGAAGTTGGCTGAGCTTTATCGTGGTAAAGCAAAAACTGTTTACACCACTGACAATCCTGATTTATTGATACTTGAGTTTCGTAATGACACGTCTGCCTTTGATGGACTGCGCATTGAGCAGTTAGATCGTAAGGGGATGGTGAATAATAAATTTAACTATTTTATTATGACAAAGTTACGAGAAGCAGGTATTCCAACTCAAGTTGAAGCCTTATTATCAGACAATGAAGTATTAGTTAAAAAACTTGATATGGTACCAGTTGAATGTGTGGTGCGTAACCGTGCAGCTGGTTCATTAGTTAAGCGTTTAGGTGTTGAAGAGGGCAAAATCCTTAATCCACCAACATTTGAACTTTTCTTAAAAAATGATGCACTACATGACCCAATGGTTAATGAGTCACACTGTAAATCCTTTGGCTGGGCAACTGACGAACAGTTAGCTACCATGAAGGAGCTTAGCTTTAAAATCAATACCGTTTTAACTGAGCTATTTGATAAAGCGGGCTTAATTCTGGTTGATTATAAGTTAGAGTTTGGTTTATTTAAGGGTGAAATTACTTTAGGTGATGAGTTCTCGCCAGATGGTTGTCGTCTATGGGAAAAAGAAACCTTGAAAAAAATGGATAAAGATCGCTTCCGTCAAGGCCTTGGTGGTGTTATTGAGGCTTATGAAGAGGTTGCCAAACGTATTGGTGTTCCACTTTAATGTTTGCCCAATTTGATATCTCTTTCTTTCTTTTATTAGGTTTAGCTGCACTGTGTTATATTACGCATAATAACACAGTGACCTTTGCGGTGTTGCTACTGTTGTTATTTAAATTAACACCACTAGCAACCTATTTTCCGTTCTTAAATCAATATGGCTTAACCATTGGTATTGTTATCTTAACCGCAGCAATGATGGTTCCTTTGGCTGATGGATCATTAAAAATCACTGAAATTTTAAAATCATTTACTACTTGGCAATCGATTTTAGCGATTTTAGTTGGTATCTTGGTGTCATGGTTAGGTACTCGAGGAATATCATTAATTGGTGCACATCCCACTATTGTTAATGGTTTAATTATTGGTACCTTGATTGGGGTTGCTTTTTTCAAAGGCGTGCCAGTTGGACCATTAATTGCAGCTGGTATATTGTCACTACTAATTGGAAAAAGTTAATTAATGCTAAATCCTAATAGCACCAGAAAATTATGGGTGTTACAAGGTTGTCGTACCCAATTACTTAATCAAATTAACGCTATAATTAATCAATATCCTGGTGATTGGATTACGGTCACTATGCAGACTGATTTATCGGACTCTATTCACCATTATATTAATCCAAATCAAACTAAATCTTTACTTGGGCAAGAGTTCAAGCATGCCATTTTTGATGCTACTGACGGTTTTAATCTGGATGCTTTTGCTATGTTAGCAGGTACCTTAATTAAAAATAGTGTCCTTATTTTGCTACTGCCTGAAAGTTATTCTAATTGGGTTGATCGAGATAGTTTACGTTGGAATGAATCAATCACCCCAATTATGGTACCTAATTTTATTCGCCATTTACAGCAAACATTGTTGGAATTTGCACATGTTGATATGCCAATTATTCAATCCTTGGATAATCAAGATAGTGATGTAACTCAACAGCAAATAGTACTAACACAATTATTGCAAAGTGATAGTTCATTAAATATATTAATAGCTAAACGAGGCCGTGGAAAATCAGCATTAGCAGGGCTGTTTACTCACCATCGGAGATGTTGGGTAACAGCACCCAATAAAAATGCATTAGTTACTTTTTTCCAGTTTGCTGAGGCTGATATACCATTCTATGCACCTGATCAATTAACGGTAATGGATGATCATCAATTTCCTGATTGGATAATTATTGATGAAGCTGCCATGATACCATTACCAATGCTAGAAAAAATATTGCAATTGGCATTGTCTAAACAAAGCAAAATTTTACTGACCACCACAGTAGAAGGTTATGAAGGTACTGGGCAAGGTTTTTTACTAAAGTTATTAAAAACACAATCCACTAGGCGATTTTATTTAGATAAACCAATCCGTTGGCAAGATAACGATGATTTAGAACGGTTAACTGATAAATTGTTACTCAATGGCGTATCAACTAGCGATATAAAATCGGAAATTGATGAGCATAAAATTAGCTATTCTATCACTGAAAGGCATGATATTGACGCACTAAAAGCAATTTTTTATTTATTGAAAATGGCGCATTATCAAACAACATTAGTTGATTTAAGAAGGTTATTTGATGCAGAAAATTTGTCGGCTTGGCAAGTCAACCATAACGAACAACTTATTGCAGCAGCAGTAACGATTAATGAAGGTAATTTGCCAAATAAGTTAATTGATGATGTATGGCGAGGTATTCGCCGACCTAAAGGTAATTTAGTTGCACAATCACTGGTAGCTCATGCAGGTGAAAAACTGGCAGCCAAACTTAAGTCGGTTAGAATTAACCGTATTGCGGTTATTGAACCTTATCGACGTCAAAAGATAGCAAGACATTTAGTACAGCATATTTATCAACATGCAACGATAAATGATAATGATTTTATTTCAGTTAGTTTTGCTTACAGTGAAGCAAATTATCAGTTTTGGCTTGCTTGTGGATTTGTATTGGTACACATTGCTAGCCATAAACAAGCTAATTCAGGTAGTTATTCTATGATGGCGATAAAGCCAATTACTCAGCAAGGTCATCTGCTAACACAACGTTTAGTACAACGTTTACAACGTAATGCCTATTGGCTTGCGTCGATTATCGATTTGCCGTTTAATCAATTGTTAACAATCGATGATCAGCAAAATTTATCTTTAGATGATTATCAAGTTTTACAAGGATTTTGTGATTATCATCGACCGTTTGAAGCTTGTTATGCTTCATTGTGTCGTTTGGCTAATACAAATGTTAACCATAGTAAAACACCAATGCCATTACTTAAAGCATTAGTGCTACACAAGATTAGTGAGTCAGAATTAATAAAACAATATCAATTAACTGGCCGTAATCAATTAATTAAGTCAATTAAACATGAAGTCAAATCATGGTTTACGAATAACCAACCTGACTGTATGTAAACCAATTAATTTAATACCAAAAAAGCGTAAAGTGTATTGCTGTCGAATTTAATCTACGTTTAAAATGTCGCCAAATTAATGTAAAAGGAATAAATTGTGACAACACCTATGTTAGAACAACAATCGAATCATCAATATTCAAATCCTAACCAAAGTCGAAAACCAAAAAGCGGTATTGAATATTTTTTTGAAGGATGGACATTAGCATTTAGCCCAGGCCTAAAACGGTTTGTCTTCTTACCATTACTTGCTAATATCATTATTATGTCGGCACTTTTTTATTGGTTTTTTGTCTCAATTACTGGCATGGTTGACTGGGGCTTATCATTTTTGCCTAGTTGGCTACATTGGTTAGGTTATATTATCAGTTTTATTGTGATTTTGACCTTGGTAATCTTATTTTGTTATTTTTTTAGTACTATCACTAACATTATTGCAGCTCCTTTTAATGGCTTGCTTGCTGAGCAGGTTGAAGCACAATTAACCGGAATTCCTGCACCAGATACTTCATGGATCAGTTTGATCAAAGATTTGCCTCGAATTTTAAAACGAGAATTACAAAAGTTAGCTAATTATTTATTGTGGGCGATTCCCATTTTACTTAGCTACTTTATTCCTGTCATAGGCCAATCAGTTACCCCAATAGTTTGGTTTTTATTTACCGCATGGCAGATCAATATTCAATATGCTGATTATGCATTTGATAATCATAAGGTATCTTTTTTACGTATGCGTCAATTATTAAAACAACATCGAGGGGATAATTTATTATTTGGCATTTTAATTAGCTTTTTTACCATGGTGCCGTTATTTAATTTAATTATTATGCCAATTGCGGTTTGTGGTGCGACAGCAATGTGGGTAGATCGTTATCGTCACCAAGCTGTTTTTGCTAGTCAAAGTAATGATTTTCGACAATAGATAAACTAGTTTTGCTTAGGTTGAGATGGCCAGTCGTCATCTTCATCATCATCACTATATGGGATAGGTTTTATCCCTTTCTTTTTTTCTAAATAATGTTTATAGCTCAGTTTATTTAGTGCTTTAATGGTATTAATAAAAATTCCAATCAACACGATAATAATTAGCCACCAGTAATCTTTAAGCCATTCCATTACTATCTCCTTAGCATTATAGGTTTACTACTAATTAGTTGATATGCGTGTATTGTCATTCAGATTCACGCAACACGCAAATATCAATTAACTGAGCAAATATTTAAGCAAGTAACAATTTTTCTAAAATATCGATATAAATAGCTTGTAATGTAATGATATCTTGGCAATTAACATTTTCATTTACTTTATGAATGGTTTTGTTGATTACACCAAATTCAATAACTTGACATCCCAATTTAGCAATAAAACGGCCGTCAGAAGTACCGCCACTGGTTGATAGTTTGGTATCAATCTTTGTAAATGCTTTAATGGCACTAGCTGTTGCATCGGTCAGTTCACCTTGGGGGGTTAAAAACGGTTGTCCAGACAATCGCCAGTTCAAGGTATAGTTTAAGTTGTGTCTTTGTAAAATAGCATCGACTTTTGACTTAATCATCTCATCGGTCAACTCACTACTATAACGGAAGTTGAATTGAACAGATAACTCACCAGGCACTACATTTTCAGCACCAGTTCCACCATTAATGTTAGCCACTTGCATCGTGGTTTGAGGGAAATATTGATTACCATTATCCCATACTGTTGCGACTAACTCATTTAGCGCTGGTGCAAATCTATGCACTGGATTATCTGCAAGATGAGGATAAGCAACATGGCCTTGAATACCATGCACGACTAAATTTGCCGTTAAAGAACCTCGTCGACCATTTTTAATTTGATCGCCGAATACACTATCACTTGATGGTTCACCGACAATACAATAGTCAATATGTTCTTGGCGTTTTATCAATAAATCAACTACTTTAACAGTACCATCGCTGGCATCAGCTTCTTCGTCTGAAGTAATTAAGAAAGCGACTCGTCCAGCATGATCAGGATATTTTTTGACAAATGATTCAGCAGCACAAACCATAGCAGCTACACCACTTTTCATATCTGCAGCTCCACGACCATAGAGTATGCCATTTTTATCAATAGTAGGTTCAAAAGGAGGGTAGTTCCATTTACTTTCATCACCAGCTGGTACAACATCAGTATGACCAGCAAACATCAGGGTTTTTCCTGCTAAATCACCATGATAGGCCCATAGGTTTTTAGTATTGCCGATATTGACTTCTTCAATAACAAAACCTAGTGGTTTTAAGCGTTCGATAATTATTTGTTGGCAATTTTTGTCATCAGGGCTTATTGATTTTTCAGCAATCAATGCTTTGGTTAGGGCAATAACGGGTTCAGTCATGGTGATCTCGATTTTATTGTTGAAGTTTAACAAATTCTGAATAGCTTTCTTCAGAAAAGCCTAATAATGCTCGTTTACCAGCAATAAGCAATGGTCGTTTTAAAATTGATGGGTTGGCTAACATAACTTTAATTGCAGCATCTTGATTATCAATTTGATTGCGTAGTGCTTCATCCAATTTACGCCAAGTTGTACCTCGAGTATTTAGTAAACTTTGCCAATCAACTAATTTTAATAAATCGTTTAATAATTCTGCTGATAAGCCATCAGTTTTATAATTATGAAATTGATAATTAATTTGATGCTCATCAAGCCAAGTAAACGCTTTTTTCATGGTATTACAATTTTTAATGCCATAAATAATATACATAGCTATATACCTAAAAAGAGATAGAAAAAATTGATTATAACAGCTAATCATAAAAGACGGCAAACAAGGGAGCTGTAGAGATTAATTTAATATTCAACTAACCCAACAACAATTGAAATTTTTATACAAATGGCAAAGAGGAAATTGTTTGCCAATTATCATGGAAAATTTTATAGAAAGTATAAAACAACAGTTACCAAAAAATTAGTTTATAACTTTTATCAAATTTTGTGGAGTAAAAATTTTGGCTGAAAATTATCGTTATTTAACAAAATACTAACTAGCATTATTACTAAATGAGTTTTTTATAATTATTTTATTTATTCAGACAAAATCTTGTAAATTACTGATTTTTTATTTGTGATTATTGGTAACTAATTTTACAATAGAAACTTAATTTATATGTTAGGTTATATAAAATGTCTATTGCTGTTGTAGAAGTGAATTGTAAATCGATTCTACATAATATTGAATTTTTTAGGAAAAAATCTCCAAATAGCACTTTAATGGCTGTGGTTAAAGCAAATGCTTATGGTCACGGTATGGAAGGTGTGGCTAAGTTAGTTGAAGATAGGGTTGACTGTTTTGGCGTTGCGCGTATTTCTGAAGCCATAGCGTTACGACAATCAGGTATTCGAAGTTCTATTGTACTTTTAGAAGGCTTTTTTCCTCACGATGAAATTAATGATTTACTGGATTTTAATCTACAACCAGTTATTCATTCTAGTTGGCAAATTGATGCATTAAATACCATTCCCTTTGCAAACGAAATCACAGCTTGGTTTAAAATTGATACAGGCATGCACCGTTTAGGTTTTCATCTTGATGAAGCAGTGACAGAATTTAATCGATTAGCCGACTGTAATGTTATTCGTCATCCAATCAATATTATTAGCCATTTTAGTAGCGCTGATGAATTAAGCTCAACACAAACGAATAAACAAATGGCATTGTTTGATGAGTTTATTCATTCGCTTGATGCTAATTTGGTGGGTAGTCAGCAATCAATAGCTGCATCTGGCGGTATACTTGCTTGGCCTAATTCTCATCGTAATATGATTCGACTAGGTATTGCTTTATATGGAGTTTCACCATTTACTGATCAGGTCGCAGATATTGAACCAGTTATGACACTTAAATCAGAGTTAATTACGGTTCGTAAACACCTAAAAGGACAATCGGTCGGTTATGGACAAACTTGGACTAGTGAAAGTGATACCACTTTAGGCGTTGTTGCAATGGGATATGGTGATGGTTATCCACGAGGTATTCCCGCTAATACCCCTGTAAGTATTAATGGTCGAATTGTACCTATTGTCGGTCGCGTTTCAATGGATATGATTGTGGTAGACTTAGGACAACATAGCCAAGATAAACCGGGTGATGAAGTTATTCTTTGGGGCAAAGAGTTACCCGTTGAACAAATTGCCGAGCATACAGGGATTAGTGCTTATGAGTTATTAACGCGCTTAACATCACGCGCAAAAATTCGTTATAAAGATTAAGTTATGATTAAAAAATTATTTGTGTACACGTTACTGACGTTAGTTTTAATTGTCGGTGGTTCATTAGGTATTGGTTACTATTTTTTACAGAAATTTTCACAACAACATATGAATATCACTACAGATAATCAAATGTTTGTATTAAAAAAAGGAACCTCATTACATCAATTAGTTGAGCAAGTAAAGACTAGTAATTTGATGCAACAAGCTTACTTGCTTCCGTATTTATATAAACTCGATCCATCATTAAGCTCCATAAAAGCAGGTACTTATCAATTACATCCTCATATGACCGTTGAAGAATTTTTAAAGTTACTTGTATCGGGTAAAGAAAGCAGTTTTTATGTACAATTTGTTGAAGGAAAGCGTGCTAAAGATTGGTTAAATGTGCTTAGTAATACGCCTTATATTCAGCAAACATTAACGGGTAAGTCTCATGATGAAATTGCTAAATTGTTAGGTATTGATGGCCCATTAGAAGGTTGGTTATCACCTGATACTTATCAATATACTGCAGATAGTCTTGATATCAATATTTTGAAACGGGCATATTTAACTATGAAGACTAATCTACAAAAAGTATGGGATAATCGCGATAGTGATCTACCTTATAAATCCCCTTATGAATTGTTGATTATTGCTTCAATTATTGAAAAAGAAACAGGTATCAGTTCTGAACGTGCGAACGTTGCCTCTGTTTTTGTTAACCGTCTAAAAGCAAATATGAAGTTACAAACTGATCCAACCATTATTTACGGTTTGGGTGAGAATTATACTGGCACAATTAGGCGTATTGATTTGACTGATACCAATAATCCTTATAATACCTATGTAATTGAAGGATTGCCACCGACACCGATTGCGATGCCTAGTTTGGCTTCGCTTGAGGCAGCGGCTCATCCAGCAAAAACCAAATATCTGTTTTTTGTTGCTAATGGAACCGGTGGGCATACGTTCAGCAGCACTTATAGTAACCATCAACAAGCGGTGAATGAATATCGTCGACTAACGAATAATAATTAATTTATTCAATACTACAGCCACACTTTGTGGCTGTTTTTTTAGCTAAAATACTTTCAATCATCCATTCTTTGGTTAGTTGATAATTCATCAAGTTTCTTTATCAACTTTAATAAGTCATCAACATCCATTTCTTGCTGTTTAAATGCTTCTTCAAAATAAGGATGAAGGGCAAATTTTGGTAATTCAGCATTAGCATCGATTAATGCTTGCATTCGTGGGATAAATATCCACTGTAACCATTCATAGGGTTGCATGGTATCAAGCGCAAATGGCTGTTCACTCAAAAACGCCTCAGCTGCTGGAGGCGAAGGTTGCCAAAGTGTCAATCTTTGTAATTCATCTTTAATCAATCTTAATTGATTAGTCATTAAATCTATTTGTTTATGATAATTAATTAGTGATCGGTAATACTGCCAATCAAAATAAGGTCCTGGATCTGTTTTCCTTGTTGGGGCAATATCACTATGGCCAGTAATATGTTTAATTGGATAGGTTTGTTGTAATAATTTGGTTACTATGGCCAGTTGCTGATATTGTATTTCGGTAAAGTCCTCAGTATCACAACCTTCCATTTCAATACCAATTGAGAAATCATTACAATTTTCCTTGCCAGCAAAGATAGATTTGCCTGCATGCCAAGCCCGTTTATCAAAAGGGACAAATTGAATAATTTCACCATCACGTCTTATGAACAAATGGCTTGATACTTGTAATTGATAAATTTCAGCAAAATAGGGGTGTGCGTTTGGGTCTAGTTTACCTGTAAAGAGTTGTTCGACATAAGGACCGCCATATTGCTTAGGTGGTAGGCTAATATTATGAATAACCAGTAATGAGATAGGTTGATCTTCTGGACGGTCATTATAATAAGGCGATTTTATTTGCTTAATATTTTTAATCCAACCATCAACAATTTTTAAAGGCATAATAGCTCCGATACATTTAGATTTGCTATAAATTTCGATCTGTTTCACAATTTTAATTACCACTGTGATGATTGTGGTGATCATTTTGTATTTCAAGTTCTAAAATTTTCTCTATATATTATTTCATTTTTTAAATTAGCTATAAAGTCACACTATCAAACAATTATTTGATTTGTGAGGCTGTTATGCAATACCAATCTGGATTTACTCTATTTGAATTAATGATCGCTATTGTCGTGATAGCAATTTTAACTGCTATCGGTTTACCTGCTTATCAAGGTTATATAAAAAAAGCATCCTTAACCGATATGTTGCAATCAATGACTGCATATAAAACAGCCATTGAAATTTGTGCTATAGAGCAAGGCGCTTTAAGCAAATGTAGTAGTGGTAATAACGGTGTGCCAACGACTAGAACGACCAATTATGTGACGTCAATTAATGTCTCTAATGGGGCGATAACTTTAGTCGGTAAAAGCGCTTTATCAAGTCTAACTGTAACCTTAACACCTACTTTGAATGCTAATTTAGGTAATTTAGATTGGTCACGTACATGTCTAACAAATCCACCAGAGCCAACTTTAGTTACAGCTTGTGAAGATATTTTTAAATTTTAATTGTGATTAATATCGTTAATAGGATAACCGCTATGCAAGAAGAGAATCTCGTCGAAAGCTTAGATAAATTATTGCTTTCAGCATTGGATAAGCGGGCATCAGATATTCATTTTGAGCCTTATCAAAATCATTATCGAATTCGCATGAGAATTGATGGCGTTTTGCAAAATATGCTAACACCGCCGTTAATGTTAGCTAAACAGATAGCAGCTAGACTAAAGGTTATGGCTAATTTAAATATTGCTCAACAACGGCTACCGCAAGATGGTCAACTGGTGATTAATAATTATGCAATGCGCATAGCTACTTTACCTGTCATTAATGGTGAAAAGATTGTATTACGGGTTATGGATAATCATGACTCAGAATTGAGCATCGATGATTTAGGATTAACAGGGGAAGATCTATTAACCTTTAAACAAATATTAGATTATCCACAAGGCTTGATTTTGGTAACAGGACCGACTGGCAGTGGTAAAACTATGACGTTATATAGTGCTTTAAAGCGATTAAATAAACCTAAATGTAATATTTGTAGTGTTGAAGATCCGATCGAAATTCCATTAGATGGTATTAATCAAACAGCAGTTAATCTTAAGGCTGGTTTAAGTTTTTCTGTGATATTACGAGCCTTTTTGCGTCAAGACCCCGATGTGATGATGATTGGTGAAATTCGTGATCCTGAAACGGCTGAGATTGCCATTCAAGCAGCGCAAACGGGGCATTTAGTGTTATCAACCCTACACACCAATTCTAGTATTGAGGCTATCATTCGTTTAAATCAAATGGGGATTAAAAATTACTTGTTATCATCCAGTTTAAAACTAGTTATTGCGCAGCGATTAGTTCGTAAATTGTGCCAACATTGTAAAATGGTAGCCAGTGAGCTTACGTTGATAAATAACGAACCGTCACCACATTTTATCGCCATGGGTTGTGAAAAATGTGTGGGTGGTTATTTAGGGCGGATAGGCTTATATGAACTGTTAATTATTACGCCACAAGTACAACAACAGATTTTAACCAATCAACCGATTACCTCACCAAATATGGTATCGCTTAGACAAGTAGGCAATAAACTCGTTCAACAAGGCATCACTACGCTAGCAGAATTAAATCGTGTTTTAGGTAATAATTGAGTGATAGTTTGGAGATAATGCATGAAGCGACTTTATTATTGGTATGATATTAACTTTCATCAAAATAAAATTATTGCCATATCTAAGCAAGATGTGCGAAGAAAATTGTTATTAGAAGGACAACTTGCGATTAAAATTAGTTCCGGTAACTTAATTACCTCACAAAGTTTTAAACTTAGTGAACTGCTTATTATAACTAAACAGTTAGCTACAATGTTAAAAGCCGGACTATCAATTGTAGAGAGTTTACGATTACTGATTGATGATCAACCTAAAGCGCAATGGCAATATCTGTTAACCGATATTAGTCAGAAAATAACCAAAGGTGAATCACTATCGATTGCATTAAAACAGCACCATTCAGTATTTTCAGAACTTTATTGTGAAATTATTGCCATTGGTGAATTGACGGGAAGATTAGAACAGAGTTTTGAACAATTAACCTATCACCTAGAAAGATCATTATCAATACAAAATCAGATTAAAAAGGCGCTGCGTTATCCACTTTTTTTATTATTTGTATCGGTGATAGTGATTATGGTTATGATATTTATTGTCCTGCCAAAATTTGCCGACATTTATCAGAGCTTTGATGCAGAGTTACCCTATTTTACGCAATTAGTGATTGATGTAGCTAATAATGTTAGACAAGATGGGTTATTTATATTATTAGCTATTACGTTATGTTATTTGTTTTTTCATTATGTTGTTAAAGTACGTTATCAACTTATTATGGATAAGCATAAATTACAGCTCCCTTTAATTGGTCAAATAATCCAATCTCAATGTCTGATGCAAATTTTTCATACATTAGCAATAACTCAACAAGCAGGTATCCCACTTTTGACAGGATTAACCGCCTCGTCTAAAACTATAAGTAATTTTTATTACCGTAATATCATCAAGCAAATTATGACGGGGATTGAACAGGGGAATAGCTTTAGTCAAATGTTAGCTAGCTATCCAGCTTTACCGAAGCTTTGTGTGCAACTAGTTCATGCCGGCGAAGAGTCTGGTTCATTAGATATTATGTTGGATAATATTACTCTTTACTATCAACAACAAAACCAAACCTTAACTGATAATCTAGTCAAAGCATTTGAACCTTCATTAATGCTAATTTTAGCTACAATAATTGGCAGTTTAATTATTGCGATATATTTGCCGATATTCCAAATGGCTGACGTGATCAGCTAATGGCTATACTCTTTTTTTGCCTCGGACTTGCTATAGGTAGTTTTTTGCGAGTTGCTTATTATCGTTATTCACCTACGCAGTCTTTATATGAATATCTGTTCGCTATTACTATTCCTCGTTCTTCATGCCAAAATTGTCATCACAAACTTAGTGCTTGGCAGTTAATTCCTGTATTGTCATGGTTGATGTTAAAAAGACGTTGTTATTATTGTTACCATAAAATAACCAATAGCTATGCTATTTTTGAACTAACTATAGCAATATTATTTTTGCTGATTTATTTAGATAAGGGGCTAAATTTTAGATGTGCTTTACTTATGTTACTTGCAGTTATTTTTTTGTTGTTAGCACTAATTGATATTAACTATTTATTATTGCCAGATTTTTTTACTCAACCATTAATGTGGGGTGGGTTGATAATGGCTTACTTAAATTTATCTTCATTTACTATCAATGATGCACTAGTAGGTATTTTGTTCGGCTATTTAATGCTTAAATTACCGGCAATCATCTTTTTTTGTATAACAAGTAAACAGGGATTAGGTGGTGGTGATATAAAGTTAATTGCTGCTTTAGGTGCGTGGTTACCTTACCAGTTATTACCGTTAATGTTAATCATTGCATCGACGTTGGCTATCATCTATTACATTTTCTCAAAATATCTATTTAAAAAAAGCTATCAATTAATCGCTTTTGGTCCCTTTTTATTAATCTCAGGGTATTTTATTCTCTACTTAAACTGAACAATTTTCTTGTTTCTATCTTAAATGATTTTAATTAGTTATTTTTTGATTCTATTGTCAAATTTTGCTTATAACTAAAAATGATAAGGTTAGTAAAAATCGGTATTTATATTCATTTTCAATAAACGTTATAGTGCAATTAACTCTTTCAGATTTGTAGTTAAGTAATTAAGGAATGCTCAATGACGAATATTATTGCCAACAGCATTAACGCATTAAAAGATGAAATGACCGAATGGCGTCATTATATTCATGCTCATCCAGAAACCGCTTTTGAAGAAAAACAAACTACCGAGTTTATTATCGAAAAATTAAAATCGTTTGGTATTACTGAACTATACACAGAATTTGCACCGACAGGGGTGGTAGGCATTATTCATGGTAAAAATAATGGTCGAACTATTGCATTACGAGCGGATATTGATGCATTAGATATTATTGAAGAAAATGATATTGATTACTGTTCAACGATTCATGGCAAAATGCATGCCTGTGGACATGATGGACATACGGCAACTTTATTAGGTGTAGCAAAATATTTAAGCGTTCATCGAGATTTTTCTGGCACAGTTGTGGTTATTTTCCAACCTGCTGAAGAAAACGAAGGTGGTGGCAGAGTCATGGTCGAAAATGGTTTATTTGATAAATTTCCCATCGAAGCTGTTTATGGTATGCATAATCAACCTAATCTAGCATTAAACCATTTTTTAATTAATCATGGTGCAGTGATGGCATCTTATGATGTTTTTGAAATCAAAATAACCGGGGTGGGTGCCCATGCGGCTGCACCACATTTAGGCAAAGAAACGATTTTAACTGCTACCACAATTGTTAATAATTTACAGACGATTGTTAGTCGTAATCTAAATCCAATTGATTCATTGGTTATTAGTGTGACACAAATTCACA
Source organism: Gilliamella sp. W8128 (assembly GCF_016100545.1). Taxonomy (NCBI): domain Bacteria; kingdom Pseudomonadati; phylum Pseudomonadota; class Gammaproteobacteria; order Orbales; family Orbaceae; genus Gilliamella; species Gilliamella sp. W8128. The sequence goes on along the minus strand of NZ_JACFSE010000011.1, from coordinate 27,532 downwards.
GTGGCGATACTTGGAATGTACTGCCTCAACATGCTGTGATTCGCGGTACTGTTAGAGCCTTGAATACTGAAGATCAAAATTTAGCAGAAGAGCGCATTAAACATATTTCGACAGGTATTGCTTTAACCTTCAATACCAGAGCGGAGGTTGATTATCAGCGACGTTATCCAGCAACTATTAATCACGCTAAACAAGCTGATATTGCCATTAAAGCTGCACAAAAAATTGTTGGTGACGATAAGATTATTGTGGATTCACCACCAACGATGGGATCAGAAGATTTTGCCTTTATGTTGCAAAAAATACCTGGCGCTTATATTAAAATTGGTGCAGGTGAAGGCACAAATGTTCACAATCCTTCATATAATTTTAATGATGAAATTTTGACAACTGGTGCGCGCTATTTTATCGAAATTGTATATCAAGAATTAGGACAGTAAATTTTAATCAGCTGGAATAGGTTTATTCCAGCTGAATTAATATTATTGGTTCTAAACCATTTATACGTTCAATTTAGAAATTCAACAGACTATCTACTTGTCCTTTAACACGGAAATTTGTTTCAATATCAATGCCATTGGCTAACACGACTTGCACATAGATTTGATTATCTTGTTCAAGTTTTAATGCAGCTAATACTTGACCACCTTCTCGCCAATTTCCATCAAGTTCATATTCAAGCTTGTCACCAATTATTGGCAAAGTCTTGCTTTTTCCAACCAACAGATAAAGTCCACGATTATTTGCGCCTCGAAATTGAGCTCTAGCTACCATCTCTTGTCCACAATAACAGCCTTTATCAAAACTAATGGCATTATAATGTTGTAAGTTACAAGCCTGTGGTAAAAGACTTTCAATATTTGGCTCATCAATAATGGCATAACCTGCTTCTAAATCGAGTTTTAACCAATGATCAGCAGATTGTAAGTCGGCTGGTAATGGTTCACTTGATACTTTTATTACTCGAATTTCAGGTAATGGAATTTTGATATAAGTTACATCTCCCCTCGTGAGACAACTATTATCACCTAATTCTGCAATAATCGATTGTTCAATGGCATTATTTTCTAAGCCAATTAGGTTAAGATCAGTAACTGGTTCAACTGTCACTTTTGAAAAAACGGCAAATTTTTTAAGAGCGGCAATTTGTTTTTCGGCAACTGTTTTTCGCACAATATAAAAAATATCTGCTCCTCGTTGAAATAATATTAAATTACTCCACATCCTGCCTTTTGCATCACAGTGGGCTGCAAATAGTGCTGTATATTCATTAAGATGATTAATATCAGCAGTCACTTGTCCTTGTAAAAATGTACGATTGTCAATACCTGATACTTTGACTAATTGCCAATCAGATAGGGAAGTTGGTTTACAATAAGAATTGTTCATTAAAAACACCTTTTTAATATAAAGGACTCTAATACAAAATAACTAGTATAAGTTATGCATAAAAAAACAAACAAAAAATAATAAATAATTGTTAATAAATCATAAAGATATTATTTGTCATCAATTAAAAATTGACATTAATCCAATTAAAATCGATTAATTGAATATTTACAAGTTATTTCTTTCAAAAATGAGGCCTAGTATCCAAAAAAGATAAGTATATCGCACATATTATTGACTTTATTGATTTTCTGTATTAGTTCATGCAAAATAAATCAAAAATGACAAATAAGTTATAAATGGAGGCAACAACCATGGCAAAACTGTCAGGCGCAGAAATGGTCATTCAGTCACTGATTGATCAAGGAGTTAAGCAGATATTTGGTTATCCAGGCGGTAGTGTTTTGGATATCTATGATGCAATTCATACCTTAGGTGGTATTGAGCATATTTTAGTTCGTCATGAGCAAGCTGCAGTACATATGGCTGATGGTTATGCCAGAGCAACAGGTGATGTTGGTGTGGTACTTGTTACTTCAGGCCCCGGGGCAACTAATACTATTACTGGTATTGCAACAGCCTATATGGATTCAGTGCCATTAGTAATTTTATCTGGCCAAGTCGCGAGTAATTTAATTGGTAATGATGCCTTCCAAGAGTGTGATATGGTTGGGATTTCACGCCCAATTGTTAAACATAGTTTTTTAATCAAAGATAGTAAAGATATTCCAGAAACGATTAAAAAAGCGTTTTATATTGCTTCCACTGGTCGCCCAGGTCCAGTTGTTATTGATTTGCCGAAAGATATAGTTAATCCAGCTAACAAATATAATTATAATTATCCAAAGTCAGTAACAATGCGATCTTATAATCCAACGACTCAAGGACATAAAGGGCAAATTAAAAAAGCATTAACTACCTTATTAGCAGCTAAAAAACCTGTGTTATACATTGGTGGTGGGGTAATTAGTGCTGACGCTAGCAATGTGGTTAAATCACTAGCAGATAAACTCAATCTGCCTGTGACCTCAACGTTAATGGGGATTAGTGCTTTTCCCGGAACAGATAAAAAATATTTAGGCATGATTGGTATGCATGGTGTCTATGAAGCTAATATGGCAATGCATAATGCAGATGTTATTTTTGCAATAGGTGCTCGTTTTGATGATAGAACTACTAACAATGTTGAAAAATATTGTCCAAAAGCCAAAATTATTCATATTGATATTGATCCAACGTCTATATCCAAAACTGTTTCTGCAACTATACCTGTAGTAGGTGATGCAAAACAAGTTGTTGAAACCATGTTAACACAACTTGAAGATCTTAGTACTGAACGTGACCTAGATGCTTTAGTTGATTGGTGGAAGCAGATTGAGCATTGGCGAGCTCGCAAATGTCTTGCTTATAGCCATGAAGGTGAAAGTATTAAACCACAAGAAGCGATTGAAGTTTTATATAAGCTGACCAAAGGTGATGCTTATATTGCAACCGATGTAGGGCAACATCAAATGTTTACTGCGCTCTATTATCCCTTTGACAAACCTCGTCATTTTATTACTTCTGGCGGTCTGGGTACCATGGGCTTTGGTTTACCTGCTGCATTGGGTGTTAAACTTGCATTCCCTAAGAAGCATGTAGTTTGTGTAACAGGTGATGGTAGTATTCAAATGAATATTCAAGAGCTTTCAACAGCCTTGCAATATGGTTTACCTGTAATTGTATTAAACCTTAACAACCGTTTTTTAGGCATGGTTAAGCAATGGCAAGATATGATTTATGCTGGTCGTCATTCATCATCTTATATGGAGTCATTACCTGATTTTGCCAAGATTGCCGAAGCTTATGGTCATGTTGGGATGGTAATTAATAAACGAGAAGATCTGGAACCTAAGCTTAAAAAAGCGCTAGCTATAAAAGATCGTTTAGTTTTTATTGATGTCATGACTGATGCGACAGAACATGTTTATCCAATGCAAATTCGCGGTGGGGCAATGAATGAGATGTGGCTTAGTAAAACGGAGAGAACCTAATGCGTTATATATTATCAATTTTAACTGAAAATGAACCTGGTGCATTATCAAGAATTATCGGTTTATTTTCACAGCGTGGGTTTAATATTGAATCCATTACTACCGCACAAACTGAAGATCCAACAATGAGTCGAATGACGATTCAAACATCTGGTGATGAACATGTGCTTGAACAGATCCAAAAACAATTACATAAGTTGGTCAATGTTTATCGTGTTAATGACCTTACAGAGGGGCCACATGTTGAACGTGAAATAATGTTAGTTAAAGTTGCAGCTAAAAGCTCTGATGCACGTGATGAAGTTAAACGTTGTGCTGATATTTTTAGAGGTTCGATTGTTGATGTGACAGCAACACATTATATTGTCCAATTATCAGGTACTAGTGAAAAATTAGAATCATTTCTATCCTCTATTCGTGAGACTTGTAATATAGTAGAAATTGTTCGCTCTGGTATTATTGGTTTATCACGCAGTGAAAAAACGGTCAAATAAGTTATCATCTAAATAAAATGAAAAGCGCGCTAGGCGCTTTTTTTATAAATGAAAAAGTAATCGTCAAATAATTTCCTAAAAATGAGGTATAACGCATCAGGTTCGGACTTATGTCCTAGTTGAAACAAAAATATCTTTATTATAATTGGAACAATTTATTTATTATTTAGGAAATATTATGACTGCACATATTAATGCTAATCCCAATGACTTTGCTCAAACCGTTATCATGCCCGGCGATCCTTTACGCGCAAAATTTATTGCAGAAAATTACTTAACCGATGTTAAAGAGGTTTGTAATGTACGTAATATGCTAGGATATACTGGATTGTATGAGGGCGTTGCGGTGTCAGTAATGGGGCATGGAATGGGGATTCCATCAATAACCCTTTATGCGCATGAATTAATTAATGACTTTAATGTTAAACGTATTATCCGAGTAGGTTCTTTAGGTGCCACACAGCAAAGCGTTAAAATGCGTGATGTCATATTAGCCGTGGCTGCGGGGACGGATTCAATGACTAATCAAAAAAGAGCGAATGGTTATAATATTGCCACATCGGCGACGTTCTCGTTATTACATCGTGCCTATGAAATGGCTAATACTATGGATTTACCAATTAAAGTAGGTAATGTGTTTAGTGGCGATCTTTATTATGACCCTGATGAAACGTTGATTAGCACATTAGAAAAATCAGGGGTACTAGGAATTGATATGGAAGTTGCTGGTTTATATGGAATTGCGCAACAGTTTAATGTCGAATCGTTAGCCATTTTAACGGTTTCAGACCATTGTTTAACTGGTGAAGAGACAACGGCGGAAGAAAGGCAAATGACATTTAATAATATGATCAAACTTGCTTTAAACGTGGCTATTAAATCTTAATTGGTTATTTATTGCCTTTTTCGGATGGAAATATGAAAAATAAATTATCGCTCACACTTATTAGTTTTTTAGCTAACTTTATTATGGCTGGTTTTGCCTCTCAGTTTGGTATGCTAATAGAACCAATAGCGCAAAATTTTAATGCAGATGTAAACAGTGTTGCATTCATTTTTTCTTTATTAAATGGTGGGGCTTTAATAGGAACTATTTTGGCTTTCTTTTTAATCGATATTATTGGGATTAAACGAATTACCTTACTTAGTTATACAATTATTGTTATTAGTTCCTTTATTTTATATATCACCAACTCGCTAATAATACTTGAAGTTTGTATGACTTTGATAGGCTTGTGTGGTGGAATAGGGTTGTGTATCGCGGGTACAATTGTGGTATCGACTTGGCAAGATAAGATACAAAGTACAATGTTAGTGGTACAAGATGCTACATTTAATATTGCTGGCATCATTTTCCCGCTAATCACTACCTATGCTTTAACTCATAATCTATCTTGGGCTAGTAGCTATTTAACGGTTGGAATAGTTGCAGTATTGATGTTAATCATTATTTTATTTACTAATTTCGATTTAATTAATCAGCCTAAAGCAAAACAAGAGAAGCATCAGCGATCTGAATGGAACTTTGGTATTTTATCTTCTGGTTTCGGTTTATTTTTGGCGATGTTAGCGTTATATACGTTTTTAACTTGGGCTCCTCTATTTGTTAGCCAAAAATTTTCAATTTCGTTTGAAGATGCAGGCAACATTATTACTCAATACTGGACAGCAGCCTTAATCGGAGCATTAGTTTCGACGGCGATTGTAACGCGAGTTAAAATTGAGCACTTTTTTATTTCTATCATTTTATTAGCCTTCATAATGACACTGATGATCGTCAATACTGAACATATTGATTATATTGGTTACTATACTTATGGATATGGATTTGTATGCTCTGCTTTATATAACGCTTTTGTGGCTTATGGCGTGACCTTTGTAAAAAAAGCATCAAGTAAAAATGTTTCATTCATTTTAATTAGTGGTAGTGCTGGGGCTATGTTTAGTCCAGCTATAAGCTCGAAATTATATAACTATTTGGGTATTCAAATTATCATGAATGCGATACCTATACTTTATGCTGTTATTATTGTTATGTTGGTGATTTCAATTCTTTTAAAGAAAAGGGTCAATAATTAAAAATAATAGATTAGATTGAAATGGCATATCTTTTATTATTATTGACTATAATTGTACCAAATTAGAAAAAGATAACGCTGTAGATCATTAAGTATCTATACGTTATCGAATATTAATGTGTGAGTGATATGCAATTAAAATCATTAAATAAAGGTCGTTTTAGTCATTATTGGCAAGATAATAATAAGTTGTTTGCTTCAATTATTGAACAATGTATTGTTGAAAAAAAAATCGTAGATGAAAAAACTACGCTTTTTCGTCAAGGATGTAAAGTCGATAATTTAATTGTTGTTTATAATGGTACGATTTCAATACGTTATCAGGCCAATAATGGACGTCGATTTCATATAGGTACGGTAGATTGCGATGAGCATATATTTGGCGAAATGGAGTTCTTCACCAACTATCTATGTCAATTTGATATTATCGCCGAAGAAGCATTAACTATCGCTGTCGTTAGTATTGATAAATTATATCAATCATTACTTGAACATCCTAAATTAGCACTGTTTTTTGCTAGTGCTATCGCCTTTGATTATCAAGAAACCTTAGATATCTTCTTAAAAAGAACATTATATTCAATTTGTTACAACATTGCTTTTGATATGTATCAACATCACCTTAATATTCACCCGGTTAATAACTTTCAAAAAAACTATTTAGAAGCAGAACGTTTTGGCACTACTGACCGTGTTTATCGTCGTGCTGTTAATGAGTTAATTAACTTAGATATCGTACATAAAGTTGCAGGTAAATTAGAAATTAAAAATATCGATAACCTTAAAGAGTTTATCGAATTTAAGGGGAAATTCGCCAAGTAATTTAAATTATATCGTTAATCGCCAATAAAACGTTCTACTGAAAAAGATATCAAAAAAATATTAACTATATTGGGATTAATATTAGACGGATTATCTAAATAATAGATCTTATTTCATTAAGCAAAGTGAGTAACTTATCGATTAAACATAATTATTCAATTGTGAGCTAAGCCATATTCTGTTATACTATTTTCCCGTCTGATTCATCATATATTGCATGGGTTTTATCGTTTAAACTGATGTGATATTGTTCAATTAAATTAATAATGGTCTGGTATTAATGGTCACGAATTATATTTTTGTTACAGGCGGTGTCGTTTCTTCTTTAGGTAAAGGCATTGCCGCAGCATCTCTAGCTGCAATTTTAGAAGCCCGCAATTTAAAAGTCACCATGCTAAAACTTGATCCCTATATCAACGTCGATCCGGGAACAATGAGCCCAATTCAACATGGTGAAGTTTTTGTGACTGAAGACGGTGCCGAAACTGATCTTGATTTGGGGCATTATGAGCGTTTTATCCGCACTAAAATGAGCCGAAAAAACAACTTTACAACTGGACGTATTTATTCTGACGTTTTACGCAAAGAACGTCGTGGAGATTATTTAGGCGCGACAGTCCAAGTTATTCCTCATATCACTAATGCGATAAAAGATCGTGTTATTGATGGTGCAAAAGGTTATGATGTTGCTATCGTTGAAGTTGGTGGTACTGTTGGTGACATTGAATCATTACCATTTTTGGAAGCTATTCGCCAATTAGCGGTAGATGTTGGTCGTGAACACACTTTGTTTATGCATTTAACTTTAGTTCCTTACCTTGCATCATCTGGTGAAGTTAAAACTAAACCAACTCAACACTCAGTGAAAGAGTTATTATCAATTGGTATTCAACCTGACGTATTAATTTGTCGTTCAGATCGGGCTATTCCAGCTAACGAAAGAGCTAAAATTGCGCTATTTTGTAATGTGCCTGAACGTGCGGTAATTTCACTTAAAGATGTTGATTCGATTTACAAAATCCCTGCATTATTAAAATCACAAAATTTAGATACGTTTGTGTGCAATCGCTTCCATCTTGAATGTAAAGAAGCGGATCTATCTGAATGGGAACAAGTGATTTATGAAGAAGCCAACCCTGTTGGTGAAGTGACCATTGGTATGGTTGGTAAATATATTGCGTTACCTGATGCTTATAAATCAGTTAATGAAGCATTAAAACACGGTGGTTTAAAGAATCGTCTAACTGTACATATTCGTTATATTGATTCAGAAGATCTTGAATCGCGTGGTACTGAGTTATTACAAGGTTTAGATGCAATATTAATTCCTGGTGGCTTTGGCTATCGTGGCGTTGAAGGCAAAATTATGGCTGCACGTTATGCTCGTGAAAACAAGATCCCTTACCTAGGTATTTGTCTTGGTTTACAGGTGGCATTAATTGAATATGCTCGTAATGTTGCTGGCATAAAAGATGCTAATTCAACAGAGTTTGTTAAAGATTGCGCAAATCCAGTAATTGCATTAATTACTGAATGGAGCGATGAATCAGGAAAAGTGGTTCAACGCAGTGAAGATAGTGATCTTGGTGGTACTATGCGTTTAGGTTCTCAAATTTGTCATTTAGAGCCTGATTCATTAGTTGCAGGTATGTACAAAAAAGAATCGATTACCGAACGTCATCGCCATCGTTATGAAGTCAACAACAATTTATTACCAGAAGTGGTTAAAGCTGGATTAAAAGTAACAGGATTATCAACTGATAAAAAACTAGTAGAAATTATTGAAATTCCTGATCATCCATGGTTTGTTGCGTGTCAATTCCATCCGGAATTCACTTCAACACCACGTGATGGACATCCATTATTTAGTAGTTTTATTAAAGCTGCCAAAGATCATCAAGATCAGCAGTAAAAATAGTTTATATTTACATTATAGTTACATATCTGTCATATAGAGGAAAATAACATGGCAAAAATCGTTAAAGTACATGGTCGTGAAGTCATCGACTCTCGTGGTAACCCAACTGTTGAAGCTGAAGTTCATTTAGAAGGTGGTTTCGTTGGTCTTGCTATCGTTCCATCAGGAGCATCAACAGGTTCACGTGAAGCATTAGAACTTCGTGATGGTGACAAATCTCGCTTTTTAGGTAAAGGCGTACTTAAAGCTGTTGAAAACGTAAATGGCCCAATTGCTAAAGCAGTTGTTGGTAAAGATGCGTTAGATCAAGCAGCTATCGACCAAGTAATGCTTGACTTAGACGGTACTGATTTCAAATCAAACTTAGGTGCTAACTCAATTCTTGCTGTATCTTTAGCTACAGCTAAAGCAGCAGCAGCAGCTAAAGGTGTACCACTTTATCAACATATCGCTGATCTTAATGGTACTCCAGGTCAATACTCTATGCCATTACCAATGATGAACATCATCAATGGTGGTGAACATGCTGATAATAACATCGACTTACAAGAATTTATGATTCAACCAGTTGGTGCTAAAACAGTACGTGAAGCAATCCGTATGGGTTCTGAAGTATTCCACAATTTAGCAAAAGTACTTCACGCTAAAGGCATGAACACAGCTGTTGGTGATGAAGGTGGTTTTGCTCCTAACTTAGGTTCAAATGCTGAAGCATTAGCTTGCATCAAAGAAGCAGTTGAAAAAGCTGGTTATGTATTAGGTAAAGACATTACTTTAGCGATGGACTGTGCAGCTTCTGAATTCTATAACAAAGAAACTGGTAAATACGTATTAAAAGGTGAAGGTAATAAAGAGTTCACAGCTCAAGAATTTACTCACTATCTAGAAGGTTTAACTGAACAATATCCAATCGTATCTATCGAAGATGGTTTAGACGAAAGCGATTGGGAAGGTTGGGCATACCAAACTAAAGCATTAGGTAACAAAATCCAATTAGTTGGTGACGATCTATTTGTAACTAACACTAAAATCTTCAAACAAGGTATTGAGAAAGGTATCGCTAACTCAATCCTAGTTAAAGTTAACCAAATCGGTACTTTAACTGAATCTATCGCAGCTGTTAAAATGGCGAAAGATGCGGGTTATACTGCGGTTATCTCTCACCGTTCAGGTGAAACTGAAGATTCAACTATCGCTGATTTAGCTGTTGGTTTAGCTGCTGGTCAAATCAAAACTGGTTCAATGAGCCGTTCTGATCGTGTTGCTAAATACAACCAATTAATCCGTATTGAAGAAGCTTTAGGTTCAAAAGCACCATTTAACGGTTTAAAAGAAGTTAAAGGTCAATAATTCGTTTTTATAAACGATGCCTTTTAATAAAACGGTGACTCAGTTCACCGTTTTTTATTGCTTATTTTTATTACTCAAGCGGTGACATAACACCATAAGGGTTGCGTTGCTTTGGGTTGTGTTGTACTCTTAGGCACTTACGTTGAAATGGTGTCTTAAATTTGAAAATAATCATAAATATCTAATTGATAATTTATAATTTAACCACATATAACTCTTTTATATATTAACCAATACAAATACTTTTTTCTGCTTATGAATAATATTACGAATATGTCCCAGCCTAAAAGTAAATGGCAACTTTTTAACTGGCTTTGTTCAGGTAAATTACCACTTAACGAATTATGGCTTAAACCGACTTATCGTTATAAATTTTTTTTTCGAACTCTATTTTTAAGTCCTATTACGCTTAAATTATTAGACAAATTAAGACAATACAAGTTACTTGGTTACTATTTATCATGCCAAACTAATTTACCTTGTAAACTACAACGACCTTATTTAGCTTCTTGTTTGAGTCAACAAGAGCGATACGAGGCATTAGCTTATCATTATGATTTTTTGGCTAATCGCCCTGATAGCATGACTAAAGCCTTTTATAACTTAGATACTCCCTTTGAATTGGCTAGTATTACAGCAAAAAATGAAGCCAATATAAAAATTGCGATTCAAGCACGTAATAAATATGCTCGGGAAGGGGAACTCAGCCTCTATTTTTATGATAATGACGGCATTGATTTAGCAACGTTAACTTTTTCCATCGCTAAATATCAACAAAAGCCAACTCTTTTTATTTCCGGCTTACAAGGAACAGGGCATCATGAAGCTCGAACCCGAGTACAACAGGCAACAAAGCAGTGCTATGGGCTTTTTCCTAAACGCGTGGCAGTTGAGGCAGCGTTAATTATTGCGAGTTATTTTCAACTTGAACAGATTATAGCGGTAGGTAATAAAACTCATGTCTACAACAACTGGCGTTATAATAGCCGACAAGAGAGAATCTTATCGGATTATGATGATTTTTGGTTAACTATTGATGGTAAGCAAGATTCAAGATCGTTATTTATATTGCCAAACCAGATTAACCGCAAATCACTGGAAGAGGTTGCCAGTAAAAAGCGTTCTGAGTATCGCAATCGTTATGCATTACTAGATGAGCTCAAGAACAATATTGAAACACAATTAGCATCATTAAAATAATCTTTTAATCTATCGCTTGCGTTATATTGCAAGCGATATTAAACAAGATCCAAATTTATCTAATACTTTTAATATAAAAATGATAATTAAGGAATGAAATATGTATTTTGGTATTCTTATTGCTTTAGTACCGTTATGTCTAGGTTATTTGATTAGATTTAAAGAGCAAAAATGGATCGCCAAAATAAACCAAGTCCTAAGCTGGATGGTCTATTTTATCCTATTTATAATGGGAACCGAACTAGCTCATTTAGATAATCTCGCTGCTAATTTAAAAATTATCCTGTTTTATACTGGTATTATTTTTATCTGCACTTTTGGTGGTAATTTCATTTTCTTAGCCCTAGTAGATATATTACTGCCATGGCGCACCACCCACAGCAGCCAAACTTATGAGTCACGATTTAAAATGATCTTGGAATCCTTGCGGGTCTGTATTGCATTGATAGCAGGATTTGTTGCAGGACTTTTTCCACTTTTTATTTGGCAATATAGTGAAGATATTACCAAAGTGGTTTTAGTATTTTTACTATTACTTATTGGTATTCAGTTACGTAGTAATAATATTTCGTTAAAACAGATTTTATTGAATAAAGTGGGTATTGCTACTACCATTATTGTCATTCTAAGTACCTTTTTAGGTGGTATTATAGCCGCCTTGATATTGGCACAACCAGTGCGAGTAGGGTTGGCAATGTCATCAGGATTTGGTTGGTATTCATTATCGGGAATACTAATGACCGAAGCTCATGGTCCAATCATTGGTAGTGCTACTTTCTTAAATGACATTCTACGAGAATTATGTGCCATTATCTTAATTCCTACCTTAATCAAACGATATAAACTTACTGCACTAGGTTTATGTGGCGCAACTTCTATGGATTTTACCTTACCTATGCTGCAAAAAGGTGCAGGGGTAAGTATTGTACCACCAGCCATCGTGCAAGGTTTTTTATTAACCTTAATAATGCCAATATTTATGACTCTGTTTAATTCTGGATTATTCTAATTTTTTTCCTAAATTTAACTGGTGAGGTTGATAACTAATAATAGATAGTTTACTGGTGATTATCATTGTAACTATATGATGATTTAAATTTTCGACAGTAATAAAACTACACTATTAAAAGTTGAACATTGAATTATTAATCTATTTTAATAAAAAGTCTCTTTATCAACCAATTAATTATCTGATTAGCTTCTAAATGGTTATTTTTCAGAATTAGCATCAATTTGTCCTGTATTAAAAGCCTAAAAAAGTATTTTTTGTAGTTTAATATTAACTTATTAATCAACTGTGATAAAAATTTTTGCGCGGCAGTAACTAAAATTAGCAATATTTTAGTCTTTATTAAAGTCAGCTAAAACTATTTCAAATTTATAACATAAAATCAAAGCGTTTTAGTTAACTTTACTTTACATTATTTGACAAAATTTAACATTACAAAGTTTGATATGGCTAGTGATATTATTTATACTTTTTTTAGAAAATTGATTTTTCATAATAAAAAATATAATACTTTTACAAAGGATTGATACATGTTACCAAGTAGTTGTTCAGTAACTAAACATAAATTAGGATTATTTAACCGATTAATTGCTGCAATGTTAGCAATATATTTGCCTCAGAATCAACATTCATTTTTTTCTTTTAAAGATTTATTTACTGTTAACTTTTTGTTTTTTAAAGTCAATTTTATAAAATCTTTTTTTTGTTTAAAACCGATGCTAATAAGTGTATTGGTTATAAATAGTTTATTAACCATTTCCGTTAATTCCTCATATGCTTTAAATATAACTACAGTCAATACAATTTATGGTGGTGCACCATATCTTACTTATGATGGAGGTATCTCTAAAGTCGATAGTACGGAAAGTTTATTGGGTATCACTTTATCTGATGGTACAGTAATTAATGCTTCAAATGATGAATCAAGTCTTACTAATCCAATCGAGTTACCGAATCAAGGCGATACTTATGCGAGTATCCAGACCATCGTTCCGTTACCGCAGTCAGGCAATACTAATTACCCTAAAGTGAAAATGTCTGATTTACTCAAGTCACCGTATAACTATTTTGGTGATGATGATGGCGATGGTTACGACGATGTAACCGGTGAAGTTATAGCAACAGCGAGTGGTGATATAGGTGTTACATGGGAAAATATTAATGGCGTTGATGTGACAGACAAAGTTAAAAACAATGCCCATAGTAAATTTATTGAATGTGATGGTCCTTATAAATTAACCATAACCGCAAGTAATGGTGAATTAAAAACCCTATATGGTGAGCCGAATAAAAGTAGTTTTATGGGCGGTAGCCATAATTATTATATAAACCCTAAAGTCGAACCTCATGTCTGCTATGCTCAACCGAGTCTATTATATGATGATAGTACTGAAGCTATTATGACTGGTGGTATTATGTTGTTCGATAGGCCGGGATGGGATTCTGGTATAATTGACTGGATGTATAGAGGTTATCCAAGTAAAGGATTTAAGACTAATGGCGCACGAAACAGCGGTAATTATGATGGTGAAAATTCAGTTTATAACAATAATTTTCCTAGTACAGGCTCTAATGGATTATATTTTTATTTGTTATTGGCAGGAATAAGTCCAGAAGCGGTGATCGCGGCCAATGGTAGTAGCATAAGTGCTGTAGAAGGTGGTAATGTTAGATTAACCTTAAGTACGGGAATAACTGGCTGGCCTCATGATAATTGGTGGGGCTATGGCGAGCCTTATGGTGTACGACAGAAAGGTTTAAAGATAACTTTAACTGGTCCTCGCATAACATCTAATGATAAAAGTTTTAGTCCTTCTACATTTAGACTGTATGCAGATAGTGAAAAAAGTAAGATACTTTATGAATTTAAGTTGATGCGTTGGTATATTCCTACCGATATTGTTTATCAAAATATTAATACCAAAGAAGATTTATTGTTGTATCAGGCGAAAGGTCAAGATGAGTGTCGTCGTTTAGGTACAGGTTATCGGCTAAGTGAAATGCATGATTTGACCAATGATCTCTATTGGGAAATGATAGATGAGTCGTCTATTACAGGCACTGGGGCTGTTAATCCCGCATCTACAAACGCTATTCGCCAGTTGAGCTATCGTAAAGATGGCGAATGGTTCAGTGGAATAATCAATGAATGGGGATGTTTAGATAAAAGTAGCAGAAGGTGCCTTAATTATCCAGATAGTGATTGGTCGCATAGTAATTATTTAATTGCTACTTCAAAATCGAAGATAATTAAGTTTAAGAATAACAACTCTGACCATGACAAAGTGAGAGAACTAATTCCATCATTTGTTAATATGGATGCAGGTCACGTAGGATTATTAGAAAATTCATCAGACAATTATATAGCTTGTGTTTCACCTTAATAGCTATAAGAAGTTTAACAATTAAATTAAAATATTATCCATTGTATTGAGATTTATATGTAAGATTTTAAATAACTATTCGTAAAACATTAGTCTTACAATCTCAATATAAGGGGATATTGTTATAATAAAGAAAGTGTATTTTTACGCGTTTATAATGAGGGTAGCTTTATTGTTACTGAATTATAGATCATGAATTAAAAGTAAGATTTTCACAATAAAAAAATATGTTAATGATTGGATGGCAAGTTGTCGATTCTCATTAGAATAAGTTAAGCAAGCGTCTACCAAATGCGTTATTAACGGCATTTGACGCAGAATTATCGTCTACAACATACATGGTTAAAGTAAAATATAGAGTGTTTCAATTTTAGTTTAAATCGCTGTGCCTTTTTTAGGAGTGAAAAAATTTTGCATATCAACTTGTTCATGTTGCAAAAGCCAAATTTTTTTGTCAATTCCACCGGCATAACCAGTTAAGTTACCATTGGCTCCAATAACCCGATGGCAAGGAATAATAATTGATAAAGGATTGTGACCAACCGCTCCACCAACAGCTTGACTGGACATATGTGGCTTATTACATTGCAATGCCACTTGTTTTGCGATATAGCCATAGGTAATGACTTCACCGTAAGGAATTTGCGCTAATATGTCCCATACCATATGCCTAAATGCGCTACCTTGAGGATCCAGTGATAATTGCTTTATAGATGGTTTTTTTCCTAGAAAATAGTCGTCTAACCATTTTTTAGTCTGATTAAATATTGCTAAATTAGATTTTTCTTGTTTGGTCGAATTAACAATTTGGCCAAAATATTTTTGTCCTTCAATCCAGGCACCAATTAATTTATTGTGTTGACTAGCTAAAGTTATCAATCCCATTGGTGACGAATAGTGGCTAATATAAAACATGAAAAATCCTAATATTACCGATTAAGCGATACTTTATTATAACCAGTTAATGTAATTTAAGTAGTAAAAATAGTTGTTTATTTTAGATTGTTCAATTCAGTAGTTATTAAAATTATTTTTGTTAACAAATTGATTAATAAAAATATTATAAGACTATTACGAATGATGAGTATGAGTAAACTAACTTATTATTTTTATGTATTAATAGCGAAAGTAAAGTGATTAAACAAAGTAGAGTGAATACAATATGACTCAACAATAATAAAAAAAGACTCACGTTAGTGAGTCTTTTTGTAAAGATTATTTGCTAGCTTTGCCTTTTTCTACATAGCTCATATCGCCTAATGATTCAACGATAAATTTACCATCATCAGTATAACGGATTTTAGTTACGCTCGCGTTACCAAGTCCACTCGTGATTGGTTTGTCTAACATCTCTTCAACCATTGCCATAATAGCCATACCGTGAGAGACCACCAATACATTACCACCACCTTGTTCTTGAGCAGATTTAGCAATAGCCTTTAATGAGGCTTGCATACGAGTTTTAACGGCATTATAGTCTTCAGCTTGACCAGATTTCTCAACAGCTTTGATTGCATCCATCATTTTTTTAAGAGTAACTTTACCTTTAGCTAAATCCGCCATTAGGGCTTTGTCTGACTCATAACCTAAATGTTGTGCTGCTGGGTTCCACATGTTTGGGTCAAGATCACCTTCAAAATCACCAAAACAAGTTTCACGCAGGCCTTCCATTTCATTAATGTTTAATTTAGTTTCACCTTTAGATTCAAGTACGATTCTTGCTGTTTGTCTGGCACGACCAGAGTCACTTGAATATACCGAAATAAAATCAACATCTTTTAAACCTCGGCCAAGTTGCTCTGCAACTTCAATACCAGGTTTAGTAAGAGGTGTGTCTGACCAGCCTTGTGCACGATGCACGTTATTAAACATAGTTTTACCATGACGAGTAAAATAGATATTCACATCGGCAGCAACAGTTTGTGCTAGTGATGCGGTAAGAATTGCGGTTAATCCAATAAGTTTAATAAGTTTTTTCATAGTTTTGTCCTTTTAAAACAAGTTAAATCGATAATCAATAACGGTTTCTGCTGATAAAGTCGGTGAACGTTGCGCATGGCCATCTCTTAATTTAGGGGTAATGTCTTTGCTGCTCATGGTTTTATAAGACCAACCATAACCAAATTTTGACAAAATAGATAGATTTTTAAATGTTCCACTGGTTGGTTTCCAGATATTAAACACGTTGATTTCACCATTTTTTAGGGTTTCGTGTTTATAGTTAAATTCACCATAGTTTAGATATAAACCAGTGGTATTATCTTTAAAGAAGTCATAACCTAACACGCTTGATAAAACCACTTCGCCGTCACGCATATAGTCTGCACCAGCCGCAGCCATACCATTATAACGTCCACGGTTATTTTTACCTATGTGACGGCCATAATAACCGATAGCGCCTTTGCGATTGGCGTCGGTATAAGCGATACCGAATTTGGCACTCCAGTCTGCTTCTTTCCATTCAACATCGGCTGCATAATGCCACGCTGAATCATCAAAATCACGCACATTGGCTTTCATTTTGTCATGATTTTTAAGAGCAGTACTGCCATAGATTTGTGAGCCAACGGTTAGTTTTTCTATCGGTTTATAAGAAAACTCAATCGCATGACGTTTAATATAATCTTTTGCTACACCATAAGAGTAGTCAAGTTTAATTACTTTATCTTTATAGGCGATTTCAGCTGTTTTGATATTATCAATTTCAGATTTTCTATCTAAACTATAAAAATGCACTTTTTTGGCCGATTCACGAGGTAGAGCACTATCAATATAAGCTAGCGATAACGCCAAATTAGAGTATTTAAATGTTCCACTATAACCGAGATAACTGTTACGGGTTAAATTTTGCGACGAACTAATTACCCCCATGTCTTTTAAACTATGCCAACCAGCTTTACCATTAAAATTGACATCTTTATTGCCAAATTTGACTTTAGCATAACGTTGTGTAAATTTGTTAAAACCGTGTGCATTGTGTTTATCAGCTTTTTTACCATCATTATAAAGTAAGTTACGAGTTGCAAAGTAATCACTGGCTCCAAGTTTGATGACATTGTCATAAGTAACATCGAATCCCAAGATATCTAACCAATAACCTGATTTATAGTTAAGTGTTAATGCTTGTCCCCATGCACTGTGAACTTCTTTGGGTTGCGATGCATTTTCTTTTAAATACTTCCAATGATTACGTGTTGAAAATTCAAATTTGCTATCTTTGAAAAAACTATTATCAGTATTTAGCGAATTTGCTTCAGCCGCAACAGCTGAAAAACACATAATATTAAGAAGTGCTAGCGAAAGGTACTTTATTTTCATTGTTATATCCTATCTTTATTTTCCCAAAAAAAAACCTAAATACCGCCCACAAACCTATCGGTTGGGCTGATATTTAGGTTTTGCCTGCCTAAGCAGTAACAATCCTATTTTACTAATTTAATTACTAATCATCTAATTTTATTCAGATTATGGTTATTTGTTTGCCTCCAGTTGTTTATTTATTTAGTGATAATTTACCTTGATTAACATAGTCCATACTGCCAATTTCAACTACACTATATTTACCATTTTGATACACAATTTTAACCACGGTAGCATTTGACAATGGTTTGTTTTTATTTGGGTTATCGGTTAAATCAGAAATCATAGCTTGCATTGACATACCAGATGAAATAGCCAAAATATTTTTTTGATGTTTATCCTGAGCTGTTTTTACAATGCTATGTAGAGCATTTTGGGTACGCTCTTTAACCTGGTCAAAATTTTCCGCTTGCTGTTTAGGATCACTCTTAGCGATGGCATTAGTTAGAGTTGCCACGGGAATTTGTCCTTGCACATAACTTTTATAAAAGCTATCAACAGATTTAAAACCAAGAGATTTCATGGATGCAGATACCATCTTGGCATTGCTTCCTCCTTCAAATCCACCATAAAAAACTTCACGTAAACCCTTTAATTCTTGGATCTGGTAATCTTTAACCCCTTTTTGTTGTAACAAAACTTGCATTGTTTCACGCTGACGTCCAGCATCACTGGTGTAATAAGCATCAAATTGAATGTGCTTATCTTTAAATCCTTCGCCTAAATAACGAGCAACTTCAATACCTTTGTCAGTCAATGGTGAATCAGCCCAACCTTGTACAAGATCATAGGTATTAAATAAAGTTTTACCGTGTCGAGCAAAATAAATGTTAATGGCATCATCACTATTATTGCTTGTGGCATTATTTGCTTTATTGCTACAACCAGTAGCAAGCGTTGTTAATAATAGTGCACTAGTAAGGAATACTGCTTTAATTGTTTTATTTTTCATCATTAGCCTCATATAGCATTGTCATTAGTATGATGAGTAAAATTACCGGTAGGGCAGAGGACCTACCGGAATCATCATTATTTTAAATTAGCACCTTTCGATGAAATGACTGATTGATACCAATAAAAACTTTTCTTTTTATAGCGTTTTAACGTACCAGAGCCGTCTTGGTTTAAATCCACATAGATAAAACCATATCGTTTGGTCACTTCTGCTTTAGATGCACTGATTAGGTCAATTGGTCCCCAACTGGTATATCCCATCACTTCAACACCATCATTAATCGCTTCACGAATTTGCACTAAATGATCGTTCATATAATTAATACGATAGTCATCATTAATAGTGCCATCTGCTTCAAGCTTATCTTTAGCACCTAAGCCATTTTCAACAATAAATAGTGGTTTTTGAAAACGTTCATAAAGCAAGTTTAATAAGTAACGGATACCGATTGGGTCGATCTGCCAGCCCCATTCAGACGCTTTGAGATGTGGATTAGGTACCATATCAAGAATGTTACCCTTTTTGCGAAGTGAGTCGTCAGCTGTACCACAACAACTCATGTAATAACTAAATGAAATAAAATCGATAGTTTCTTTCAAATCTTCACGGTCTTGATCGGTAATTGTTAATTCAATATTGTTTTCTTTAAAATAACGATTCATATAAGTTGGGTAATAGCCACGTGCTTGCACATCACCAAAGAACAACCAACCATGATTTTCTAAATGCGTTGCCCAAACATCTTCTGGTTTTGGACTAAGCGGGTAAGCGATAGCACCAAGTAACATATTACCAATTTTTGCATCGGGTATAATTTGATGACAAAGTTTAACTGCCCGTCCACTGGCTACTAATTGGTGGTGAATAGCTTGATAGATTTCCGCTTTACTGCTATTTCTAGCTAAACCGACACCGGTAAATGGTTCATGTAGTGACATATTAATTTCATTAAAAGTTAACCAATATTTCACTTTATCTTTATAGCGTTCGAAAACAGTTTTGGCATAGCGAGTAAAAAACTCAATCACTTTACGGTTTCCCCAACCACCATATTGAGTAACTAGGTAATAGGGCATTTCGTAGTGTGATAAGGTGACTAAAGGCGTAATGTTGTGTTTTAACATTTCATCAAACAGTTTATCGTAAAATGCTAAACCTTTTTCATTTGGTTGTTCTTCATCGCCATTAGGAAAAATACGTGTCCATGCGATTGATGTTCTTAAACAACTAAATCCCATTTCAGCAAACAGGGCTACATCTTCTGGATAGCGATGATAAAAGTCGATAGCACGATCTTTGATACTAGTAATTTCAACATTATTACGATCAACTATATCGCCAAATAGACCATTAGGAGTACAGTCAGATGTTGAAAGACCTTTACCATCTTCATTATATGCTCCTTCGACTTGGTTAGCAGCAATTGCGCCACCCCATAAAAAATCATTAGGAAAAGTGTTAGCCATTTTTTACTCCTTGTTTGCACTTAACGCTAATAGTGCGTCACCATGTTGAATATTATCTTGATTAAATATGCACTGCACATCGATATAGTCATCACTGTTAGTGATAATGATTGGTGTAGTGACTTCAAAGCCGGCTTGTTTAATTGCTTCAATATCAAAGCTTACCAAGCGATCGCCTTTTTTCACTTTTTGACCACTTTCTACATGAGCTTCAAAATGTTGGCCATCTAACTTAACTGTATCAACACCAATGTGGATAAGTATTTCTGCACCTGATTTAGTTTGGAAACCGATAGCATGTTTCGTTCTAAATAGTGACACTACTTCACCATCTTCTGGTGCGACAGCTTCGCCAATAGTTGGAATAATTGCAGTACCTTTACCCATTAAACCACTCGCAAAAGTAGCATCATTAACTTCCTTTAAGTCTATAATTTGACCAGTTAATGGGCTGGCAATAGTGATTGTTTTTACAAGTTCATCACTATCAGTTTTATTGTTATTTGAATCAGAATTTTCTGTTTCATTTTCATTATTTTGATTTTTATCTTTTGGGATACCAAATAGATAAGTGACTAATGTTGCTACTGCAAATGAAATAAGTGAACCAAATACTACCGCATAAAACTTTTCATTAATGCCTGTAGGTGGAATTAATTGTAAAAATGAGAAGATACTAATAAAGCTGAATGAATAGATAACCGAATGATAATAACCAACAATACCACCACCAATCATTGCTGAAATACAGCCGATAATAAATGGACGTTTTAATGGTAAGTTAATACCATAAATAGCGGGTTCAGTTACCCCAAAAATTCCTGATAATACCGATGAACTTGCTAATGTTTTAACTTGTGGATCTTTGCTGCGTAACATAACCGCTAATACCGCACCAACTTGAGCGAACACCGCAGGGAATAAGATTGGGATCATAAAATCTTCTTGATAAACCGAGATATTATTCATCGCAAATGGTACTAATCCCCAATGGATACCAAATACCACCATCACTTGCCAAAGAGCAGCTAAAATCATAGAAGCAATGACAGAGTTAAGTTGATAAACATAGATGATACCATTAGCAACTGTATCACTTAAGAATGACACAACTGGACCAATAACAGCAAAGGTTATTGGTACGGTAATTATCAAACCAAATAATGGAGCAATAAACTTTTTGAACGAGTCATGCATGATTTTGTTCAAGTTACGTTCTAATAATGAATAGAACCATGCAGCTAAGATTATTGGGAAAACCGATGAAGGATAAGGGATTAATTTAATAGGAATGCTAAAAAATTCTGTCTGTAATTCAAATGCATTACCTAACATACCAACCACACTAGGATGAACCAATGCACCACCTAATGCCATACCTACATAAGGATTACCACCGAATTTTTTAACCGCTGAAAAGCCTAGAATGATTGGTAAATAATAGAATGGGGCGTCTGCAATCGCATTTAAGAAGTTAAGGGTTGGTGAGCCGGCTTGAACAAGTTCCATAACCTGTAGTATTGCTACTATTCCTTTAAAAATACCACCAGCAACAAGTACAACTAGCGCAGGGATAAAGATACTTGAAACTAAATCAATCAGTTTTGATACAATACCTTTAGGTGCGGCGGATGGCGCATCGTTGGTCGGTTTTTCATTAAGATGAGTTAATTGCATGATGGCATTAAACACATCTGCAACACTGTTACCGATCACGACTTGGAATTGTCCACCACTTTGTACAACGGTAATAATACCCGCTTGTTTTTTCAAAAATTCAGCGTTTGCTTTTGATTCATCTTTCAACGCAAATCTAAGTCTAGTTGCACAATGTACTAGACTGGTAATGTTATCCTTACCACCTACATGCTCAATAATTACTTCGGCAAGTTGTTTGTTTTTCATAGCTTATCCTTATTTAAGCGCAAAAAAAAACCTAAACCCCCATTCCATTGAGAGTTTAGGTTTTGCTTGCATCAAAAAAACAGTTGATGCAATAACAATCCAAAATTTCTGTATTAATTAAATTAACATAAATTTTATAATATTGTTGCAACTAGTTAATTATTTTGTGATTTCGATCACACTATTATTTTTTAGCTCGGCCCTTAATCTTTCAATATGAATAGTCAAATACAAACTTTCATCATCGGATAATGGATGCTGATATTGTTGGATTAAATGTAAGTCGATCTGTTTAGTACACAAATAGGCTTGTTCATATTTATGCCGAATAATTTCATACAATGATGTATCTTGTTGCGCTGGTTTGCCATGACTCAAAATACGATGAGCAAAAAACTTTAAATGCGTGACGAATCGTTGATAAGAAAGGCTGTTTTCATCGTACTCAAATCTAAAATGGTATTTAACAATATTCAAAATTTCACGCATGATCTTCGTCATATTAACGATATTCGGCATAGTATCATTTAGTTGAGCATTGACTATATGAAAGGTAATAAAACCTGCTTCGTCTTCGGGCAGTTCGACGCCTAAACGCTGTTTAATCACTGATAAAGCATGTAAACCAATTTGATATTCATTTGGATAGAATTTTTTTATTTCCCAAATAAAATTATTCGGAATATCAAATCCCTGCTTATGCCTTTCAATAGCAAAATAGATATGATCAGTTAAAGAAATATAGATACTATCTTGTAATTTGCCACCTAACTGCTTCTTAGCATAATTGATAATGATATCTGAAGTTGTATGAATTTCGATAGGTATTTCCGAAAGCAACTCAGCAAACTTTGGCAGTAATTCTTGATTATTCAATGAAAACTGCTTTTCAATAAGTTGGGGGTCAATTTTGTCTCCTTCCCTTTTTTTAAATCCTACCCCACGTCCAGTAACAATTAATTCATTTCCCTTTGCATCTAATGTTACCACAACATTATTATTTAATATTTTATGAACTTTCATCTGTTACAGTCTAAATTAAAGGTTAAATTATTATGTCTGGCTTAACAAAAATAGAAAGTAATAAAATGAAAAAGTGTGATAGGTATCAAAATTTGGCTTAAAATTTATTGATCTTTTGCAGTAAAAAATAGCAATAAACCCGACAGGCAAGCCATGTCGGGTTGAATATTAGAAATAGAAAATTAACTATTGAGCAAGTAATTTATTCATGGTTTGAATAAATTTACTCGGATCACTTAATGATCCTTTTTCAGCAAGAAGCGCTTGATCTAACAATAACTCAACCCAGTCACTAAATGTTGTTTCATCTTGAGTATTAGCGATGCGTTTAACTAATTGATGATCAGGATTAATCTCAAATGTGTATTTGATCTCTGGCGCTTTCTGTCCTGCTGCAGCAAATAATTTAGCCATTTGGGTAGACATCTCGTCTGCAGCTGTCGTCACAATTGCCGGTGTATCAGTTAAACGATGGGTTAATTTAACTTCTTTAACTTTGTCTGCTAAAACTTTTTTCACACGCTCGATAAATGGCTCAAGTTCTTTTTCAACTTGTTTTTGTTCATCACTATTTTGATCGGCTAATTTCTCGATTGATTCGTCAGATTTACTGATAGATTGGAACTGTTTCCCTGCAAATTCAGTTAAATTGCTCATCATCCATTCATCAATACGATCAGAAAGTAATAATACCTCAATACCTTTTTTACGGAATAATTCAAGGTGAGGACTATTTTTGGCTGCGCCATAACTATCGGCAGTAATGAAGTAGATCTTCTCTTGACCTTCTTGCATACGGCTGATGTAATCATCTAATGATACGCTCTGTACCTCGCTATCACTGTTAGTGGTAGTAAAGCGTAATAACTTAGCAATAGACTCACGATTGCTAAAATCTTCACCAGTCCCTTCTTTTAAAACAAGACCAAATTCACTCCAGAATTGTTGATATTGTTCTTTGTCATCTTTAGCAAGTTTATCAAGCATTTGTAAAACACGTTTAGTACATGCATTGCGTAAATTCTGGGTTACCTTGTTATCTTGCAGGATTTCGCGCGAAACATTTAATGGTAAATCATTAGAATCAATTAAACCTTTTACAAAGCGTAAGTAATTTGGCATAAATTGTTCTGCATCGTCCATAATAAAAACACGTTGCACATACAATTTTAAACCGTGTTTATTGTCACGATTCCACATATCCCATGGCGCTTTAGATGGAATATAGAGCAAACTAGTATATTCTTGTTTACCTTCAACACGATTGTGACTCCAACTTAGCGGATCGGCAAAATCGTGGGAAATATGTTTATAGAACTCTTTATATTCTTCATCAGTTACTTCTGATTTGCTACGCGTCCAAAGTGCTTGGGCCTTATTAACTTTTTCCCATTTAACTTCTTTGCTTTCTTCATCAGTAGTTTGTACTTCAACTGGTAAAGAGATATGATCCGAATATTTGCTAATAATTGAACGTAAGCGCCAATCATCTAAAAACTCTTTTTCATCATCTTTTAAATGTAGGACGATTTCAGTACCACGTGTTTCTTTATTAGTATCAGAAATGGTATATTCACCTTCACCAGCAGATTGCCACATAACAGCTTCATCGGCTTTGGCTGTTGCCGCACGAGTTGTAACAGTAACATTATCAGCAACAATAAATGCTGAGTAAAAACCAACCCCGAATTGACCAATAAGTTGACTATCTTTAGCTTGATCACTACCAATTGATTCTAAAAATGCTTTGGTGCCTGATTTAGCAATTGTTCCTAAATTCTCAATGACTTCATCACGAGTCATACCAATACCATTGTCGGCAATGGTTAAGGTGCCTGCTTCTTTGTTGGTTGAAATACGAACCCCAAGCTCGGCATCACCAGCGTATAAATCTGGATTTTCAAGTGCTTTAAAACGAAGCTTATCAGCTGCATCTGAAGCATTTGAAATTAATTCTCTTAAAAAAATCTCTTTATTAGAATATAAAGAGTGAATCATTAAATGAAGGATTTGTTTAACTTCGGATTGAAATCCACGTGTTTCAGTTCCTTGCTTACTCATTGACTAATACCTCAGCTATATTTGCAAATTCAATTAATATTAACCACAAAATGCTCACCTTCAAGTGATAAATAACATGTTATCTTGTTAATATTAATTGATTAACATTGACATAATAATTTGATTAATTGTTGTATTGCTATATGGGAATAAAAAAGATAATTTCAAGAGAGAGTATTAAGATAACTAATTAATTGCTTATTTTTTAGTTATTTTGTCAATAAAAAAGCCCTGATATTAATCAAGGCTTTTAGATTTAGTAATAAGTTAATTATCGAGTTTCTGGTAAAAATCCACAAACTAAAATAACTACTACGGCTAAAGGAATGATGATGCGAGTCAAGATTGACCATACACCAAACCAGAAATTGCCTAAGTTCAATTCTTTGCGAATGATTTTTTGGTTCATCATCCAAGCACCAAAGATTACAGTTCCTAATCCAGTCACAGGTAACATAATCTTACTAGTTAAATAGTCGAGTAAATCGAAAATATTTTTACCAAATAACGTCACATCTGACCATTCATTAAAGGATAAAATACAAGCAATACCTAATGCCCAAATTAATACACTACTAACCACAGTCGCAGTTTTACGGCCCATAGGCGTTTTCTCTTCTAACAGCTCTACAGTTGGTTCAAGTAATGAAATTGATGAAGTTAAGGCAGCAAAAGTTAGGAAGATAAAGAATAAACAACCTAAAATTGAGCCAGCAGCCATATTACCAAAGGCAATTGGTAAGGTAACAAAAATAAGACCTGGACCCGCTCCAGCTTCTAAACCATTAGCAAATACTAACGGGAAGATCGCCATACCAGATAACATGGCTACAATAACGTCTAAAATAACCACGGTGCGGGCAGTAGATAGTAAATTCACATCTTTACCAAGATATGAACCATAAGCCATCATAATCCCCATACCTAATGATAAGCTGAAGAACGCATGGCCTAAAGCAGCTAAAATAGCGGTACCACTTAATGCTGACCAATTAGGGGTGAATAAAAAGTTAAACGCTACGCCAAATGATGGGCCACTAACAATAGCGGCATAACCAACTAGAATTAAAAGCAGTAACCCTAAGCCAGGCATCATAACTTTACAAGCACGCTCTAAACCACCACCAACGCCCATAGCCACAATAATGGTATTAGCTGCCATAAATACGGTATGCCAAGTTAAAAGACTACCGACATCGCTAAGGAAACCACTAAAAATTTGCCCAGTAGCAGCACCATCAACACCATTAAAGGTGCCATTGATAGCTAAAAAGATATAATCAGTCGCCCAGCCACCAATTACACTATAAAAAGAAAGAATTAAAAATGAGCCAAGTACGCCAATAATACCAACCCAGCGCCATAATTTTGAGCGACCTTCTGATGCCGCAACATCTTCCATGGTATGAATTGGGTTTTTTTGTCCGCGACGGCCGATTAACCATTCTAAAACTAAAATTGGCAAGCCAATGACAAACATAAATAGTAAATAGGTCAGAACAAATGCTGAACCACCCATTTCACCAGCCATATATGGAAATTTCCATATATTACCTAAACCCACAGCAGAACCGGCAGCTGCAAGCATAAATCCCATGCGAGAGCTCCACTGTGAATGACTTTTCTTCATAGTACCTGTACTCATGAATTTATTTTCCCTAGAGTTATGATTAAATATTTAACTTTAGTATCAGCAAAAGCCTAACTATTTTTTTATTAGATCAATAAAGCGCTAAATCATGCCATGAAATAAGTCTATAAACAAGAAGACATTATCATTAATAACGATAGCCAATAAAAAAATTAAATCGTTAAAGTTAGGTTTAATGGTGTTTTGAAGTGATTTACTGTAAAAAAAGAGCTATAAAAAACTTGAGGAACGGGGTTTTTAAAGCCTAAAATCCCGTCCAAGTTTCTCCGAAATTGGTTTTAAAACTAAAATCAGCTTGCTATAAACATAAGAGTTTATTTTTATCAATCAGTTTGGTGCTTCTCATTTAGCGACATTGGCAATGTGCTGACAACTGAGTGAGGTTAGCATGGCAAACAGGGATGTTTGGCAAGGAGCGTTAAGAGCGAACGAAG
>NZ_JACFSE010000044.1:0-253 GCF_016100545.1 Gilliamella sp. W8128 | reverse complement strand
TGGTCGCCGCGGGAGATTGTAAAGAGGGTTGGCGGCAACCCTCTTAACTCGGACGTAATCACCGTATAGAAACAACCACAAAACTAGCTATCAAACAACAAAACGTCCGAAACTCAAACAACCAAAAAAATTGAGGAACGGGGTTTTTGAAGCCTAAAAATCCCGTCCAAGTTTCTCCGAAATTGGTTTTAAAACTAAAATTAGCTTGCTATAAACATAAGAGTTTATTTTGGCAAATAAGTTTGGTGTATTT
>NZ_JACFSE010000010.1:0-60544 GCF_016100545.1 Gilliamella sp. W8128 | reverse complement strand
CGATGCCCGATGCCCGATGCCCGATGCCCGATGCCCGATGCCCGATGCCCGATGCCCGATGCCCGATGCCCGATGCCCGATTAAGTATACATTTTAACATATTTTCAGTAATCCTTGCTGAAATTTACATTTAATTTACTATAAAACAATAAGATAAGTATTAAACATTACATTTGTAATGTTTAATAATCCATCAAACTAAAATCACAAAAAATGTACATAGAATATTAATCTAAAATTGATGATATGTAATATTTTTTTATGTAAACATTTGTTAAGCAATATATTAAGCAATAATAAAAATGTTGCGAAACAGCTTTTTTGAGTGAGTTATTGTTCCGATTTTATAATTACTTACGATTCAAGCAACTTTAACAAATATTGCTTGCTAATAGCAAAGCCATTACAATGAAGCACAATTAACCATAACTCTTTTATTCCTATGATTACTTATGTTAATGCCACTTTAGATGATTTACCTTTTATTGTTGATGTTTATAATTCAACCATTGCTAGCCGTCAAATTACCGCCGACTTACAACCTGTTTCAGTCGAAAGTCGCGTTGCTTGGTTTGAGCAACATAATCCGCAAAAACGTCCGCTTTGGTTAATCAAATATCAAAATCAACCTTGTGGCTGGGTCAGTTTGTCATCTTTTTATGGTCGTCCAGCTTATGATAAAACAGTTGAAATCAGTCTATATCTTCATCAAGATTTCCGAGGTAAGAAAATTGGCCAAACCACGGTGGCACAGATTGAAGCTTTTGCCAAACAAGCGGGTATTGATGCTATATTGAGCTATGTTTTTGGCCATAATATTCCAAGTATTAAATTATTCGAAAAAATGCATTATCGACAATGGGCATTACTGCCTAAAATTGCTGAACTTGATGGTGTTAAACGTGACTTGATTATTTTAGGTAAGCGATTTGATTAAACTAATCATCTAATTTAATGTCAGTTTTTTAAAAGGAAACCATAATATATGTCTATCCTAAAAAATGTTCAGCCGATCTATAATCAAGCAAAAATTACCAGTATTTTGATATTGCTTAATATTGCCTGTTTTTTTATCTCTCGACTACTTGATGATCGGGGATTCTCAACATTCAGTCAGAATAGATTCCTGATTGATTGGGGTGCTGATATTGCTCAATTAACTTTTTCTGGGCAATATTGGCGCTTATTTACTAATATTTTCATGCATGTTAGCTTAACCCATCTTGCCATGAATATGCTAGCATTGTGGAGTATTGGCACTATTCTAGAACGCTTGATACCACCATTAGCATTTATTGGCATTTATCTATTATCAGGATTATTTGGTAGTTTAGCCAGTGATGTTGCCACTATTAATTATAATGTCATTAGTTGTGGCGCATCAGGTGCAATTTTAGGGATTATTACCGCATTACTTGCTTATAGCTTAATTAATCGTACTGACTTACAAGAGATGCCAATCAAATCAATCGTAGTCAGTTTATTACTGACCTTTGGTTTAGGGTTGCTACCTTCTATTGATAATATGGCGCATATTGGTGGAGCAATCACAGGGCTTATTTTAGGCGGATTAATTAGTGTTTGTTTAGAAAAATTCCGCAATCGAAAACAGATCTGCACAATATTAATTATCACGATATTAATAGTTTCATCTTTACTTTTATATTGGGGCTATCAGCATTATCAATTGATAAGTGGCTATCAATATTATTAAAAATAAGGCGCAAATCAGATATTGCGCCTTGTTTATATTCTGTTTAATTGTAAATTAATAACTACTTAACACTCTGGCCGGATCGATTTTACAAGCTCTTTGCGCTGGATAATAGCTGGCAATCAAACTTAGCAACATAGCCGTAATAAATACCAAAATGACATCCAAAAGATGAATTTCTGATGGTAAAAAATCAACAAAATAGATATTGCTGTTTAAAAATTTGTGCCCCATTATTGATTCAACCGCTGCCATAATATTGGAAAGTTGCCATGCCAAAATAGATCCAAGCAATACACCAATCACACTACCAATTAATCCAGAAAGCACACCATACCAAATAAAAATGCGTTTTATTAGACGATTAGTCGCCCCGAGTGTTTTTAGAATAGCAATATCACGTTGTTTATCTTTTACCGCAATAACCAGCGTCGACACAATATTAAAACAAGCCACACCAATAACCACAATCATCGCTAAATACATAATTTGTCTAATCATTTGAATATCACGATACATGAAGCCAAAAGTATGTTCCCAACTGTTAAAACTAAGATCTTCTTCCAGATTCAATATTGCATGACCAATAATAGCACTAGCTTGATAGACATTATCAACATTAAGCATTAATCCCGTGACACTGTCACCAATGGCGAGTAACTTTTGTGAATCAGCTAATGGTAATAACGCAACATTGTTACTTAACGTACCACTTAGATCTAAAATACCGTGTACTTGCAAACGAACACGACGAGGAGGCTTAAGTTGCTCAGGATTGTTTGATACAGGAATAAGTAAAGTAACCCACTGTCCTTCATTAACCGCTAACGATTTAGCTAATCCGGCACCTAAAATGATTTGCTGGCTATCAGCTTTAAAATCTTGCCATTTATTATTAAGTACATAGCTAGGTAAAGAACTAATTTTCTGTTCCTGTTCAGGATCAAGTCCTTGTACTTCAACAGCACCAAGCTTACTGCCATTTTCAATCAATCCGGTAAAACTAACATAAGGCGTCACCGATAAGATATTTTTATTCTCTTGTAACTCGGTTTGTACCTGTTGCCAATTATCTAAATTGCCATATTGTGAATAAATTTGGCCATGTGGTACTACCGATAACACCCGATCGTTGAGTTCTCGTTCAAAACCATTCATGGCACTTAAACCAATAATCAATGCGGCAATACCGATAGCAATGCTCAAAGTTGAAATAATTGATATCAACGAAACCATGCCACTTTTACGGCGACCTTTACGAAATTTAATGGCTGTAATTAATGATAAATTCATGTTTAATTATCCATTCACCCTTAATTAACAGAATTACTGGCAGATAACTGACCATCACTCATAATCAACTGTTGATCAAGTTTGTTCGCTAAAACTAAATCATGAGTTACGACTAAAAACGCTGTGCCGTGTTCACGGTTAAGTTTGATTAACAGATCAAAAATGGCATCAGCGGTCGATTTATCTAAGTTACCAGTAGGTTCATCGGCCATCACTAAAGCCGGATTATTTATCAATGCCCTGCCTATTGCCACTCGTTGACGTTCACCTCCAGATAATTCTGCAGGACGGTGATTAGCTCGTTTAACTAAATTTACCGACTCTAGCATTGCCATAGCGCGTTTTTTAGCCTCACTTGGTGAGGTACCAGCAATTAATAACGGCATCGCCACATTTTCCAATGCAGTAAAGTCTGGAAGTAGATGGTGAAACTGATACACAAAACCAATTTCTTGATTACGTAAATGTGCTTTTTCTTGTTCTGATAACCGATTAAGTTGTTGTGATTTAAATATAATTTCACCTGAAGTTGGTTTGTCTAATCCACCCAATAAATGCAATAAAGTACTTTTTCCAGATCCTGAGCTACCAATAATAGCGAGTAATGATTGCGGATAAATATCAAATGAAACATTTTTTAGTACTTCAGTAACCATTTTGCCTTCTTTATAGGTTTTATAAAGATTTTTAGCCGAAAGAAGTGGCTGTAAATTATTCATAACGTAAAGCCTCCGCTGGTTGAATATTGGCTGCACGGTAGGCAGGATAAAGTGTTGAAATTAGTGATAACATAAGTAATCCGAAAATAATAAATACTATCTGTGAAGGCTCAACCAAACTAGGTAATTCAATACCAGCAAAGGATAATCCAAGCACTGACATCAATTCATTGAGATAGGAAGCAAGTAACAGCCCTATAGCACTACCAAGTAAAGTACCAATGACACCGGAACTAGCACCTTGAATAATAAAAATCAGCATAATTTTAAAACGTGACAAGCCTTGCGTTTTTAAAATCGCCACTTCTCCTTGTTTTTCCATAACCAACAAACTTAATGAAGTAATAATGTTAAAAGCTGCCACAATTACAATCAAACTGATCAATAAGCCCATTACATTTTTTTCCATCTTGATTGCTTGAAACAATTCACCACGTTTAGCTCGCCAGTCAGTAAAAACTAAATCATCGGGTAACGAACGATTAGTTACTGATGAGATGTCCAGTGGATGTGTTAAAAATAATCGCCAACCACTAATATTATTCGCTGGATAGCGTAATAAATTTTTGGCATCAGATTGATTGATATAGATTAACGCTTGGTTAATATCATGATTGACCGAAAATAAACCACTTATAGTAAACAAACGTTGTGAAGGAATGCGTCCAACTGGTGTTATCTGGCTAGCATCTGTAACCATTAAGCGGATTTTGTCACCAACCAAAACACCAAGTTGATTAGCCAATGTCTGTCCCAGTATCACATTATAGCTACCCGCTTGTAATGAATCGATTGAACCTGTATAAACATAATTTTCTATTGGATCATGATCCTCTGCGGTGATACCCATTAAGGTACTAACCGTAATACTTTGTTGACTTTGTAGTACCACATCACCGGTAATTATTGGAGTAATTCGTTCAACGCCTGGGATATTTTCAAATTGTTTAGAATGAATGACTGTTGTGTCGATTCTTCCGGTTTTTGAAGTAATTTGCGCTTGAGGAAAAAACTTCAAGATACTATTTTGCATCTGATCTTCCAATCCATTCATTACCGACAAAACCACAATCAAACCGATAGAACCAAGCATGATGCCAATCATAGATAGCCAAGAAACAAAGCGACCAAACCCATCGGTTTTTTGCCCGTATACATAGCGTAAACCTATATAAAATACTAATGGACGAAATATTTTTGACATAATAGTTATAAAGTACCTAAAGTTTTCAATTAAGTTTAACCAGTTAAATTTTAACTGCTTATCATACAGGATTAAACAGTTATAGAAAACAACCATATAATTACGTTATAATCTTAGGCTAACTTTGTCGCAATTATCTATTATTCTAACATGTCAAAAACATACAATATTTCTAACATCATTCCTAAAAAATCAGGTGAAGTAAAACAAGTCGGTCAGCTTGTTGGTTCTTCCCTATCCCAATTTTGTGCACAGGCTATTGCTGCGCACGATGGTTTAGTGGTGATTGTTACCGATGACATGCAACAAACAACTCGTCTTCATGAAGAGTTGAAACAATTTTCAACTTTCCCATCGATTTTTTTCCCCGATTGGGAAACACTACCTTATGATAGTTTTTCACCGCATCAAGATATTGTTTCCGAGCGGCTATCATGTCTTTATCAGCTAGGTCATTTGACTAAGGGTGCCTTAATCCTTCCAATTAATACTCTTATGCAAAAAGTGTGTCCACAAAACTACTTAGGTGGGCATGTATTTATGATGAAGAAAGGCTTAG
The DNA here is from genome assembly GCF_016100545.1 of Gilliamella sp. W8128. NCBI lineage: Bacteria > Pseudomonadati > Pseudomonadota > Gammaproteobacteria > Orbales > Orbaceae > Gilliamella > Gilliamella sp. W8128. The sequence goes on along the minus strand of NZ_JACFSE010000010.1, from coordinate 55,055 downwards.
CCATAAGTCGTGAGAATCTGCGGTTACAACTTGAAAATGCCGGTTATCGTTCAGTAAGTCAAGTCATGGAACATGGCGAATATGCAACTCGAGGTGCACTATTTGATATCTTTCCAATGGGCAGTGAAAAACCATATCGTATCGACTTTTTTGATGACGAAATAGATAGTATTCGCACTTTTGATGTTGAAAGCCAGCGAACACTCGATGAAATTAATGAAATTCAACTTCTTCCAGCCCATGAGTTTCCATTTGATAAAGCATCCATCGAACTGTTTCGTAGTCAATGGCGAGAACAATTTGAGGTAAGACTTGATCCTGAAAGTATCTATCAACAAGTCAGTAAAAATATTTTACCTACAGGTATCGAATATTGGCAGGCACTATTTTTTAATGAACCACTCACGCCACTATTTTCTTACTTTTTATCGAATACGTTGATCATTAACACAGCAAATATTGAACAATTTGCTAATAAATATTGGCAAGATATCACGCAACGTTATGAGAGTCGCAAAGTCGATCCGATGCGACCATTGTTAACGCCAGCGGTAATCTGGTCAAAAACCGATGAGATCTTTGCCCATTTTAAACAATACCCTCGAATCACAATATCACATACTGAAATTAGTGATTCGAACAAAAGTGTTAATTTACCATTTAGTTTATTACCAGAGATTGCGATACAAATTCAGCAAAAACAACCTTATTTACATTTTCAGCAATTTACTCAAGATTTCCATGGTAAAATCATTTTTTCAGTTGAATCGGAAGGCCGTAAAGATGCCTTACAAGAGATCTTAGGCAGAATACGAATACACCCGACAACTATCTCTCAGCTTGATGAATTAGCCAATACCGAAAATCGCTATTTTTTAATGATCGGTGCCAGTGAACAAGGTTTTATCAATCAACAACAAAATTTCGCTTTTATCACTGAAAACGAACTATTAGGTCGTCGGGTTATTCGGCGAAAAAAAGAGAGCAAACAGGCAATCAATACCGATAGTTTAATTCGTAGCTTAGCCGAATTAACCCCTGGCAAACCAGTGGTACATTTAGAGCATGGAGTTGGTCGATATGCGGGTTTAACAACATTAGAGACCGGTGGTATAACAGCCGAATATCTTATCTTGCTCTATGCAAATGATACTAAGCTCTATGTTCCTGTTTCATCACTAAATTTAATTAGCCGTTATTCTGGCGGTGATGAAGATAATGCCCCACTGAACAAGTTGGGTACGGATACCTGGAGTAAGGCAAGACAAAAGGCAGCCGAAAAAGTACGAGATGTTGCCGCTGAATTACTTGATATTTATGCTGAACGAGAAAGTAAACCCGGCTTTGAATTTAAACAAGATCGTGAACAATATGAGCTGTTTTGCCAAGCTTTCCCGTATCAAGAAACTGACGACCAACAAAATGCCATTGGTGCAGTTATTGGTGATATGTGTTCACCTTACGCAATGGATCGATTAGTCTGTGGTGATGTTGGTTTTGGTAAAACCGAAGTGGCTATTCGTGCCGCATTTTTAGCAGTGATTAACCATAAACAGACCGCCGTATTAGTTCCGACCACATTACTGGCTCAGCAACATTATGAGAGTTTTTGTGATAGATTTGCCAATTGGCCAATCCGTATCGAAAGTTTGTCTCGATTTAAAACCGCTAAACAGCAGCAAGCCATTATTCAAGAACTTGCTGAAGGTAAAATCGATATTGTCATCGGTACCCATAAACTATTACAAGAAGATGTAAAATGGCAAGATTTAGGCTTATTAATTGTTGATGAAGAACATCGCTTTGGTGTTCGTCAAAAAGAACGAATCAAAGCAATGCGCGCCAATATCGATATACTCACTTTGACCGCCACCCCTATTCCACGTACCCTAAATATGGCAATGAGTGGTATGCGTGATCTATCAATTATTGCCACACCACCTGCGCGTCGATTAGCTGTAAAAACCTTTGTTCGAGAATCTGATGATTTAGTCATTCGTGAAGCCATTCTACGGGAAATTCTCCGTGGTGGTCAGATTTATTATCTACACAATGATGTCTCGGATATTGAAAAAGTGGCAGAAAAACTAACGGAATTGGTACCTGAAGCTCGTGTTGCTATAGGCCATGGTCAGATGCATGAACGTGATCTTGAGCGAGTTATGAATGATTTTCATCACCAACGATTCAATTTATTAGTATGTACAACTATTGTCGAAACAGGAATCGATATTCCTAATGCCAATACGATTATTATCGATCGTGCTGATAAATTTGGTCTTGCACAATTACATCAATTGCGAGGTAGAGTTGGGCGTTCGTATCATCAAGCCTATGCTTATTTATTGACACCACATCCAAAATTATTAACTAAAGATGCTAAAAAACGCCTTGACGCTATTGCTACTTTAGAAGATTTAGGTGCTGGATTTGCCTTAGCCACCCATGATCTTGAAATACGGGGTGCCGGTGAATTACTCGGTAGTGATCAAAGTGGTCAAATTGAAACAATAGGTTTTAACCTGTACATTGAATTGCTTGATGATGCAGTTAAATCGCTTAAAGAAGGTAAAGAGCCAACCCTTGAATCATTACTTAATAATCAACAAACTGAAGTTGAATTACGGTTACCAACTCTAATTCCAGATGATTTTATCCCAGATGTTAATACCCGATTATCACTATATAAACGAATTGCGAGTATTGAAAATCTAGATGAACTCACCGATATAAAAGTTGAAATGAGTGACCGTTTTGGTCAATTACCCGATCCGGTGCTATTTTTATTAGAAACGACTAAAATCCGCTATCAAGCAAGTAAATTGGGCATTACAAAAATCGAATATGGTGAAAAAGGCGGCTTTATAGAATTTGGCTCTAACAACAAAATTGCGATAGATTATTTAATCGAAACGATTCAAAAATCGCCAAAAAATTATCGCCTAGAAGGAACAAATCGATTAAAATTGCTTAAATCTGATTTACAGCGAGTTGATCGCATTGATTATATTAAAAATTTATTAGCTGATTTTGCCGAGCATCAAGAAAAATAGCTAAAAATATAACAGAATATAAAGAGTAAAAATGAAAAAGACGACACTGGCTGTTGGCGTTATCGCTATATTAGGTTTAAGTTATGTCGGTATTGCCTGGCATACAGGAAACCTAATTGAAAGCAATCTTGATAAATCATTAACGCAAGTTGCTGAGCAATTTAACAATAGTCAAAATGTGTTTAAAATCAACATTAGCCATTCTAATGATGAAAAACAGCTATTTTCAACCAAAACTCATATTAATATGACCCTATCTTCCAAAGATGGCAGTTTTGCTGATGTTTTAACGCTAGCTGATAAAGATTTCACAATCCATCATGGTCCATTACCAATCGCTGCCTTAAAACAAGGCATATTTTCACCGCAAATGGCTTGGGTGGAATATGAAACTAGCGAAGAATCTAATCCATTATTATGGAAGACTAATGGTAATCGCCCCTTTATTACTGGTTATATTAGTTTAGATTATAGTAATAATATAATTATAAAACTTTTCAGCAGGAAAATAATTCATCATAGAGAAACAGATAATCATATTAAATTCGAATCCGAATTAGGCAATGGTAACTTCACATTTATTAGTAATATTGATTCGGCTATCCCTTCGATAACACTAAATTTAGATAGATTTCACACTAAAAAATCAGTTCAATATATTACATTAGATAAGCTTCACATTGATCTTGATGGCGAAAAACAGTCAAATATGATTGGTTATAATTTGAATTTAGATTCTTTAAAGACTAATTTAAAAGATATTTACTTCAATTATGAATATGACTATGACAAACCTGATAACAATACCTTTTTAATTGAAAATTTAAAAGCAAATGGGATTATTGATTACGTTAATCAAAATATAACTTTAAATACTAATCTTGATAAATTCAGCTTAATGGCTGAATCAGATGAACAACTACCCTCTACTAAATTAGACAAACTATCTATTAAGCAAAAAATCGATTTAAGTGATACTCGCGTTCTTAATGGCTCGTTCACTTGCAGTGTTGACTCAATCTTATATGGACAACAGAACTTAGGTAATGCAAATATAGATATAGATTATCAAGGTATAGATAAAGCACTGTTTGGTGATGCATTCATAAATGGAGATGCTACAGATAATCAACCTATTCACAGTAAAATTGAACTTAAACAACTAAATTGGCACAATCATGATGGTGATATCAATATTAGTGGCATAACGACTATCAACAATTTTGATAACACCATGTTAGATGATGACAATTTAAATAGAATCAATAGTTTTAAATTAAATATTGATGCACCACTTAAAGTCTTAGCTCGTAGCTATGCTCAATTTCATCATCCTGAAAATAATGAACTAACTGAACAACAACTTAACGAATCGAAACAAATCGTTAAAAATCTATACCAACAGATATTAAATAATTCACCACTATTCAAATATAATAAAGGTGACGAACAAGGAATATTTACTAATATTGATATCCCTAACAACAGTGGCCAAGCTAACGTTAATGGTGATATTTTTAACAAAGATGATATGCTTAGTCTATTTTAAACTAGCTTAGTCATAATTTAACTAAATCATATTTTAATGAAATATATTTTATAAATAATTTAAAGAAAATAGAAGGTAAGAGAGTAAACATGAAGAAAAGTACACTGGCAATTGGCGTTATTGCAATATTAGGCCTTGGTTATGTTGGTATAGCTTGGCATACAGGCAATGTAATTGAAGCTGAGTTAGATAACACATTAAAAAACATAACAAAACAAGTTAATAATTTACAGAATGATGTTGAAGTACAAATCACCCATTCTAATGATGAAAAAGGTATTTTTTCAACTAAAACACATATAAAAATTATAGCTCAGCCAGATGATGAATTCGATCCTATTACACTCTACGACGATGATATCATTATTCATCATGGCCCATTCCCACTAGCAGCCTTAAAACAAGGCACTTTTTCGCCACAAATGGCGTGGCTTGAGTATCAAGGTACAGAAAAATCTAACCCAATTTTATGGAAACTTGCTGGTAACCGGTCATTTGTAAATGGGCATATCAATTTGTCTTATTCTAATAATCTAACCTTTAATATGACCACCCAACCGCTTGTTTTGAGTGATGAAGATCTTATTTTCCAATTTCTTGAAGGTAAGCTTGAACTAGGCCAAATAAATTATGAGGTGTCTAGCAACCTAGACTATGAAAAACCTTCTTTTTCAATATTTATTGATAATTTAAATTATAAAAGACACGATGGTGATGAAATTAAACTAAAAAATTTAAAAGTTATTAATAAAATTGATTATCAAAATTATTTCTTCGAAGCACAAAATAGAGTTGATGATTTATTTATTAATTTAAAAACTAATACCAACAAACCAACAATTGTGCTTAAAAATTTTGTAATGGACTATAAACTTGCCAATAAAACAACTGGCCTTGAAGGTAATATGGATATTGCAATTGATGCCTTTAATTACGGCAAGCAACAAATGGGAAATGGTACTCTTGAACTTAATGTTCAAGGGTTAGATAAATCATTTTTAGACGATTATACGCAAATATCTTGGTTATTAGATTCAACTAATAACTCAAACATCACCAATACTAAAATAGACATTAAAAAATTTCATTGGCACAATGCTTCTGGTGATTTCAACTTTAGTGCATTAGTTGATATTGCTAACCTTAACCAAATGACAATTTATGATAGAGACATTGACAAAATTAACCAACTTTCAATAAATCTTGAAGCGCCATTTGCTGTGATGTCAAGATTTATGTCACAAATAGAAGCTCCTGAGTCAGAACAAATAACCGACAATCAGCTGCAAAAAGCAAACAATAATTTACAATTAATGGCACAAATGGCACTGAGTACTTCGCCATTAGTCACCTTTAAAAAAGGTAATACCTCTGGTATATTTAGCGAACTTGATTACTCAAAATCAAAAGATCAAGTAACCATCAATGGCAATAAAATTAGCAAACAAGAATTTCTTAACAATTTAAACTTCTAATCTAAAAAATTCCGCCTATCATCAGGCGGAATTTCATTTAAAAACAATTTAATGAGTCAATATTTATATGAACACTAACTCTTCTGCCGTGCCTGAAAATCAATTTAAACGATCAATGAAGACTCGCCACTTAATCATGTTATCACTAGGTGGTGTTATAGGAACTGGATTATTTTTTAATACTGGTTATATCATTGCTACTGCTGGTGCTATCGGTGCAATTATTGCTTATTTAATTGGTGCAATTGTTGTCTATTTAGTTATGCTTTGCTTGGGTGAGCTGGCTGTCGCGATGCCTGAAACGGGCGCATTTCATACTTATGCATCAAAATTTATTAGTCCTGCAACGGGCTATACGGTTGCTTGGCTCTATTGGTTAACCTGGACTGTAGCATTAGGATCAAGTTTTACTGCTGCCGGTTTATGTATGCAATACTGGTTTCCTCAAGTATCAGTTTGGATTTGGTGCTTAGTTTTTTGTGTAGTCATTTTCTTGTTAAATATTATTACCGCTCAATTTTTTGCTGAAAGTGAATTTTGGTTTTCCATTATTAAAGTGATTACCATTATTGTATTTATCATCGCTGGTAGTGCGGCTATCTTTGGTTTTATTCCAATGAAAAATAACTTACCTGCGCCATTTTTGCATAATATTACTGAACATGGCTGGTTTCCTAATGGTATTATTCCGATTGTTATGACCATGGTATCAGTGAACTTCGCATTTTCAGGAACAGAACTTATCGGTATAGCCGCTGGCGAAACCCATCAACCAGAAAGAACCATTCCCTTAGCGATTAAAACCACTATTCTACGATTGATTATCTTTTTTGTTGGTACCATTTTTGTGTTAGCTGCCCTGCTACCAATGGAACAAGCAGGAGTTATTAAAAGTCCATTTGTCGAAGTATTCGAAAGTATCGGTATACCTTATGCTGCTGACATTATGAATTTTGTTATCTTAACTGCCATTTTATCCGCAGCTAACTCTGGATTATATGCATCTGGTCGCATGTTATGGTCGCTATCTAATCAAGGTACATTGCCAAAATGCTTTGGTAAATTAAATCCAAAAGGTATTCCAACTACCGCTATTGCGGTTAGTATGATTGGTGGTTTATTAGCACTGTTTTCCAGCGTTATTGCACCAGATACTGTGTTTGTAGGCTTAACGGCAATTTCAGGATTTGCCGTCGTTGCTGTTTGGTTAAGTATTTGTGCTTCACATTACTTTTTTAGAAAACAACTCTCAACCTCTGAAATACGCTCACTAAAATATAAAGCACCTCTTTATCCATTAGTGCCTATTTTAGGGTTTATATTATGTTTAATTGCTTGTATTGGACTGGCTTTCGATCCTGAACAACGGATTGCCCTTTATTGTGGTATTCCATTTGTAGTGGTTTGCTATATCGCCTATCATATTACCCGAGCTTATCAACAACGAGTAAATCGATAATGTCAAAAGAAAATCCTATATCGCAGTTATTAAAGCAAAATAACTACGTAATTATTGACGGTGCTTTAGCAAGTGAGCTACAGCGCCGTGGTTGTGATCTTAATGATAGCTTATGGTCAGCTAAAGTATTAATTGAACAACCCGATCTAATTAGACAGGTTCATTTTAATTATTTTAACGCAGGGGCAGATTGTGCTATTACCGCTAGTTATCAAGCGACACCATTAGGTTTTGCCCAAAAAGGGATATCACTTGCCGAATCAATAAATTTGATTAAACAAAGTGTAACGCTAGCTCAACAAGCCAAGCAGCAATATCTAGATCAAATTAAGTCAGATAAGTTATTAGTTATCGCTGGTTCGGTGGGGCCTTATGGAGCCTATTTGGCAGACGGTTCAGAATATACAGGCAATTATCAACTCAGTGAAAATGAATTTATCGATTTTCATCAGGCCAGAATGCAAGCACTCATTGAGGCAAAAGTTGATATTTTAGCTTGTGAAACCCTACCCAACTTTGTTGAAATAACAGCGTTAGCTAAATTGCTACAACATTATCCCACAATGACAGCATGGTTTTCGTTAACGTTAAAAGATGCCAATCACCTTAGTGATGGAACCCCTCTTGTCGAAGTGATTGATTATCTAAATCAGATTGATCAGGTAGTTAGTATCGGTATTAATTGCATTGCTTTAGAAAAGGTCTCTCTGGCATTAACCAAATTACAAGCACTAACAGCGAAACCCTTAATTGTTTATCCTAATTCGGGCGAGCAATATGATCCAACCACTAAACAATGGCACAAAGATCATCAACATAATTGTACCTTTGATAATCAATTGCCAGTTTGGATCAAGTTAGGAGCAAAATTGATTGGTGGCTGCTGTCAAACAACTCCAAATGATATTGCACAAATTGCTCACTATTTAAAAGCAGCTAATTAAGTATAATCGATAGTTTACATTTATAGCTTTAGACCAATAAATCAGCACCGCTAATTAAATCGATAAGATTAATTAACGGTGTTTTTTATATAATTATGAGTTTTATAACCTAAAAAACCCCTCTCCTCAATTTTTTTGCTTCAAAAAAGTGCTTTCCTCAAAATTTTTTCAGCCACATTTAATAACATAGTATTCATCGGTCCCATCGAGCATCGGAATTACTATAATAAGTAGAATTTTATCTCAACTTTGTTAGTTTAGTTTGTACTCTATTCAATATTAGCATGACGGTTTTTCATTAATTCTGGCGTCTGTTGCAATTCGGTCATTAGACTGTAAATAATGCTGTCATAAGTGAGTAATGATAGTTGTTCAAACGTACTGCCCATCGGTTGATTTAGTTCAAGCACTTTTATTGGAATTGCCACAATATTATCCGCTAACTTAGCTAAGCTAGAGTTACCATTGGTAGTAAATAATATTATTTTAACGCCAAGTGCTTTTGCTTGATTAGCATAAGCAATTAAGCTTTTGGTTTCACCGGAACTCGATCCTAAAATTAATAAATCACCGACATTTGCTTTTGGTTTACTAATTTCAGTTATCAAACTAACATTCAAGCCCAAATGCATTAATCGATTAGCAAATGCCCCAATCATTAATCCAGAGCGGCCTGTCCCAGCAAGAAAGATATGTTGTGCAGCAATAATGGCATTTTTAAATTGGCTAAGTTGTGCCTCATTGATAGAGCTTACTTGTGCTGATATCTCAGTTAATATTTTTGATAATACATCTTTAGTATCCATTATTATTTCCCTATTTGATTGCCGCTTTTAATCTTTCTATATTGCTTTCGAGCGGATTATTGTTAAAGATAAAGCCACCCGATACGATACTGTTGGCGCCAGCTGTAACACATAAAGATATGTTTTGATCGTTAATATTGCCATCAACCTGAATATCGTAATGGTAATTACCGATTTGCTTTAAACTTTTTAATTGTTCTATTTTTTGTAGCGTAAAAGGTAAAAAACTTTCATTTTTTTGGCCTGGATTGACGGTCATAACTAAAACCTGATCGACCTGAGGTAATAACAGTTTTAGGTTTTCAACTGGAGTACAAGGGTTTATGGCTATACCGACTTTAATATTACTATTTTTGATTTTATTAATAATATATGAATGATGCGCTGTCGCTTCATAATGAAAGGTAATAATATCAGCTTTAGCATCGATAAAATCAACTATAGCTAATTCAGGTCTTTCAACCATTAGATGGCAATCTAAAATAAAATCAGTATGCGCTTTTAGATTTTTAACAAAGCTAGCGTTAAAGCCTAGATTTGGTACATAATGATTATCCATTACATCAATATGTAGTTGGCGAATACCTAAAGTTTGTAGATTTTCTAGAGTTTCTTTGATCTGATAAAGATCAGAATTAAATAGTGATGGAGACAGTATCATAATTATCTCCTTTTATTAAAGACCCATCAGCATAAAATTAACATTACGTTTCCTTTCACGTAGTGCATCCCAATCGACAAAATAAATTCGTCCTAACTGCCCTAATAACGGCTGACCATCTTTAATAATTAATACAATTGAAAAATGACCAAACAGTGATGATTTGATATGAGCATCGGTATTTAACATAACCCATTTTTCAGCTGGATAATTAGGATCACTAAGACTTAAACCAAATTCAACATGCTTCGGACCTGGTGAGTTATATTGATTTTCGCTGGTCATCCGTGGAGCAATTTTTTCTAATGTATTGTTGATATCCACTTGCAGAAATTCATCACCAAAAAAATTGGTATCGTGCATGCATTCTTCAAAAAAAAGTGAACATGTTGTATGGCTAGTAGCTATAGTTAATTGACCATTTTGGATATTGGATTGCTTTACGAACTGTTTTAATTGCTCGGTAATATCGTGGTATGAATGCCTACCTGCAACTGTGTTAATTTCAATGGCATGATGAATAATATTCATAATAGTTTATTCCTTGTTATAGCCCCATCTAATTTGTGGTTAAGCTTCACAAAATAAATGAGGCAATCATTATCAAAACTTAAAGTTGAATTTAAATAGCTAAACGCTTTTTCAATTCAGCAAAAAATTCATTTAATCCAACACCAGTAAGTAGTGGTAATCCATTAATCACTTTCGCTTTAATTGAATCAGGTACAATCGTTGTACTTACAACTACATCATAAGAGTCAATCTTATTAAGTTCATCAGCAATCTTAGATTGATAGATTTTTACCTGATCTGTTAATTTTTCATCACTGAGCCATTTATTCACTTTGCTTACTGCGATAGTTGAAGTTGCATGCCCTGCACCACACATGATAAGTAAATTCTTCATATGATTATTTCCTTTTAATACATTTCAATTTTTTTGATTTTGTTGATATAGATAAGTAAGCAAAGAATAACTAGCGCTAAACCAATTAAACCAATAAAACCAAGCTGAGTTAACAATAGTACGAATAAGGTTACTGGCCATAATCCACATAAAATGACAGTAACAATACCAGCAGTACCTACATCGTAATTAGCCAAATGGAATACATCAGTAATAACTGGAGCAAGCCATGTTGCCATATATAAGCAGACGACCAAATAGATGGTGCCACCTAAAATTGAACGAATAATATTACCTTTGAAAAACGGCACCATTAAACAAATACCAAAGGCATAGAAAGCTAAATCCCCAAAAGGTAACACTTTATTACCCGGTAAAATTAAGGCTAATAATAATGAAACTGGTACCATAATTAACGCAGTTGCCATTACCGCAGGATGACCAACAGTTAACGCCGCATCCATACCGATGTTAACTTGTTTGCCATTGAGTTTTTTACTGGTAAATTCACGAGCAGCATCAGCAACAGGAAGTAAACCTTCCATAAACATTGCCACCATTTTTGGCATAATTTTCATGATTGCCGCAGTTGAAATTGCTAATTTACCAATTTGTGGAACATCGTAATTAGCTAAGATACCAACAACAATACCAATGATTAAACCAATTACCACTGTATCACCGAAAATCCCAAATCGTTTGGTTAATGTTTCTGAATCAGCATTTAATTTGTTTAGCCCTGGAATACGGTCAAATATCCAATTTAATGGAATTGCAACAATTGCCCCTGATAATGCCATAAGGTGAGTAACGGCAATACCCGGATATCCAAAGAATGAACTAATTGGTTTTTGTAAAAGATCAGCTAAAAACCATTGCAACATTACTGCAGTGATACAACCAATAATACCAACCCAATATTCACCGGTTACTGAATAAGCCACTAAGCCGAGGAAAATTGCAAACCAGAAGTTCCAAATATCGACATTTAAAGTTCTAGTCCAACCTAGTGAAATAAATAAAAAGTTAATAATTAATGAAGCAGGAATGAGTAATAATCCCAACGTAGTTGAGAATGCTAACGGACCACCTACTCCACAACCAATATCCATGATGCTTAATGACGTTCCATATTGCTCACCCATTTTTTGAATCGCAACACCTAACGTATCTGATAATAAACCAATAACTAAACCAAGACCGACAATACCAATACCGACGGTAATACCAGACATTATCGCTTTGGAAAAGCTAACTCTGAAAAACAAGGCGATAATAAAAATGATGATAGGTAAAAAAACGACCCCACCTAAATTTATTAGCCATTGAAAAATATTAATGACACTATCCATTTGTAACTCCTTAATAAAAATAATCCATCCTATTTAACACCAGCGCTATTTAAAATAGAGATAAATTCGTTAGTTGATTGACATTGTTCTAATAATTTTATTTGCTCCTCATTTTGAAATAAGCCGATTAAATTTTGTAAATTCTCAACTTGTTCATGTGCTTGCTTCATTGCTAACATGAAAATAAATTTGACCGGTATTTGCTCTTTATCATCGGTCATACCGGAAAAAATCACCGGATGTTTTAGCGATGCAAAACAAATTTGTGATTGATTCACTTTTGAGGAATCGGTGTGGGGAATTGCAAAACCAATCGAATTAACTAATAAACCTGTCGGGTATTGCTGTTCTCTTTCTAAAATACCTGTTAAATAATCTTGTTTAACAATGCCATGTGACAATAACATTTGTGCCATTGTGGTTAAGATCTCTTCTTTGGTTTTTGCCTCAATGTTAAATAGGCATAAATGTTGATCAAAGTACATTCTTGATTCCTCTTTGATTATCCAAAAATTGTTTAAGTTGTTTAAAATTTATAAGATTTTTTAAGGATGAAATTGCTTGTTTATTTGAAACAATTTCATAAATTTCGGTAAAAACGTCATTAATGCTATTGATATTATCTTCGGAAAGACTAACCATAATAATAATACTGACATCAATCATTCCCCATTTTATTGGTCGTTTTAAGGTCATAATTGAGATACTCGATTTAATAACAAACATTGGCGAGCCATGCGGTAAAGCAATACCGTTTTCGATTGAAGTGTCACCGATTTCTTCTCGATATAAAACTGAGTCACGATAGTTTTTAGTCACTAAGCCTTTATCTTCTAACTTACTTATCAGCAAATTAAGGCAGTCACTTTTATGTTGAATATCAACATTTAATTCAATCAAATCCGCATTGACAAATTTGGCGGTAGATGGGTAATAATTACCTTTATCTGAAAAATCGGATTGTTTATTCAAGACATAGTTAGCGTAAGCTTGAATAATATTTTGATAGTCTTGTTTGTTCAACAAAGATGATATTTTGACCATCGGTTTATTAATATTTTTGATATCGAGAGTGGTGATGATCAAGTCGACATTACTAAGCTTAGTCGAATTCAGTTTAGCCACAGAATAGACTTCAATATTATCTTTAGATGGCAAAAATTTGCGGACTTTATTTAAGATTAAATTTGATGATGAACATCCATATTGACAAATAATAACAATGTTATTGGCATCAGCGGCTTTATCTAAGGCTATTTGGAAATGAATCAATAAAAATGAAATTTCATGATCATTTAAATGAATATCAAATTTACGTTCTAAGTCTGAAAGTGCATACCATAACACACTAAATAATTTCGAATATTCCTGTTTTATTTCATCTAATATTGGATTAATAATACGAATTTGCTTTTGCAACCGAGTAATCATCGGTGGAAAATGCGACAATAATGAGTGAAATAATTTTCCATCACCAGAGAGATCGACACTTTCAATATCGCCTATTTTTTTGATAATTCTACGAATAATTTGCTCATAAAAACTATCATCAACAATGACATTTTCATCAATAATACGATGAGCAAAAAACAATTTACTTAGGTATTTAATATCATTGGTCGAAAACGTCACATTAAAAGTTAACTCTAGCGTTTTAGCCAATTCCGAGGCAATCAAATAAGATTGCATATATCGGATATGATTAAATAAGAAATCACTCTCTTCAGGAATTGAATAACCTAAACACAATCTTTTTAGCTGAATGGTGATAGATATCAGTAATGAAGATAAATAATGTTCCGAAGATTGTACGACTACTGATTCAAAACGTTCAAATAATAACTGAGTTATCTGTTCAAAAGAGTTATCGCCAATAAATGATTTCATCAATTGATTGAGATAATAATCATCTTGTTTATGAATATACAAAGATAAGAAATGTTTAATCGCTCGTTGAATTTGATTTTCATTACCTTCAACATAAATTCCTTTATGAGTGACATTTAATAGAATATTTTCTTGTTCAAGAGCTCGATTAATAAATTCAATATCTTTGTGTAACGATGTTTTACTGACTAAATAATCATCCGATAATTGTTCCAGTGATACTGATTCACTTTTAAGTAAACAGCGTTTGACGATATCTAATCGACGGTATTCAGGACTTAAGCGTCGTGATTTTTGATTGAAATAGCTATGACTATTTTTTTGTTCTAAATAGCTAATAATCGGCTCAATATCGGTTTTTTCACCTACTAGCATTAGCCCTTTACGGGGAGACTTTTCGATTCGAATATCCGTATTCGGTACCGTTATTAACTGTTCATTTAGTTTTTCAATATCGTAATATACCGTTTTAGTTGAAATAGATAATTTTGAACTAAAAAAAGCAGCCGGTTTAAATTCCGATTGGCTAAAAAGTAGTTTAAGTAATTTGATTTGTCTTTCCATTACTCAACTCCTTTTTCTAATTGTTGTTGCAATACATTCATAACTTGATGATTTAAAGTATAGTTAGTTAAATAAATAAGACGATTACATTTTTTTCCAGATTAATCTGGAATAGAATGTGATCTTAATCAATGTAAAATGATGGGATTGACTGAATATCAAGCTTAAGATGGGGTATTTGTTGTAATAATGTAGATAATCAATAATAGGTAGATATTGAAATAGAAACTTATGCAGAACGTAACATCTTAGGCGATATACCAAAACGTTTTTTGAAATAATGGGTATAACCAAACTGATTGGGCGATATGTTAGCTTTACAGAGGAATATTTACCACCTGCCAATGCCACCAACCGCATCCCGTCGGTGCATCAGGATCATACATGGTCAATACTAAACTTTTAGCATTAGTTGGAACATTCAGCCATTCAATTTGCGGTGATGTGTTATCGCCAGTACAACCAAATTGATTGGCAATAAATTTACTAGTAAATCTATCTTTAGCTAATTTTGGAATGATTAATTTAAACAATTAAAAGGTGTAAACATCGCCAAGCTTAATAATAATGGTTTAAAGTTTTTTGCTATAAACATATTGTTTCCTTTTTTATTAACATATGAATGTTTAACAATAAACCATTATTAACTAACAATCAGCCAATTTAGGTACAAATTAGCTTAACTTTATTTTTTCGTTGCTAATACTCTTTCTACTGTATCAACGATAGCTTGAGTTTGTGAGTCAATTTCAATATTTACCTCATCACCAATCTTTTTACTATCTAGAGTGGTAATCGCTAATGTTTCTGGAATTAGATGGATGTTAAATTGATTATCTTTAACTTCTCCCACCGTTAAACTTGCACCATCTATACCAATAAAACCTTTGTATAAAACATACTTCATAAATTTTTCTGCTATGACTAACGTCATTTGACAATTAGTTGCTGTTTTCTGGATGTCAATAATGGAAGCACGGCAAGAGACATGCCCAGACATTACATGACCACCAATTTCATCGCCGTATTTAGCACTTCGTTCAATATTTACCAAATCATTTAACTTTTTACTGCCGAGAGTTGTTAAGGCTAACGTTTCTTGCATAATATCAAAAGTAACCCAATCATCTTGAAAATCGGTCACGGTTAAACAACATCCATCGTTAGCAATGGATGCACCGATTTCGATATGTTGTGTTAATTTTGCTGGTAATTTTACCTTATAAGTACGTAATTTATCTTGATCGATGATATCAATAATTTGACCAACACCTTGAACGATTCCAGTAAACATTATTATAACCTTTATTATTCATCATGATTATCAGCTATTTTAGCGCAAACGATAAAAAAATAATAATGATTACAATCAAATGATTTTGGTTAACTTGCCTGATAAATGAAATAATTTACTCAGCAAAAAGATACCCATTTTATTAGTCTACTGATATGATCATGGTTAATTAATGATTTAAAGGTTTTCCATTTATGTTAAAACTTATTTTAGCTATCTCGGTCGGTTCAGTTGCTGGAGGTTTATTGCGCTGGTTTTTATCGTTAAAGTTAAATGTGATTGCTTTTACTATTCCGTTAGGAACCTTAGTTGCTAATTTAATTGCTGGTTATATTATCGGTTTAGCCATTGCCTTTTTTAATCACATCCCCCTATCCCCTGAATGGCGATTGTTAATAATTACTGGTTTTTGTGGTGGATTATCGACTTTTTCCACCTTTTCAGCTGAGATTGTTAATTTTCTTCAGGAAGGACGTTTTGGTTGGGGATTAACTACCATCGCGATTCATGTCGCAGGTTCAGTATTGATGACCTTTTTAGGTGTTTTAACCTATCAATATTTTCGCTCATGAAGATATATTACGCCATAATAATCTAAAAAATGAGCATAAATAGTATTTACAACCGTAAAATACTGTATTAATATACACTGTATAAGTAAACAGTATAGAGGTTATTATGCTTATTGAACATTCATCACCACAACTTATGGCTATCAATTTTGAAACACCTTTTCAACAAGTGTTGCAACAGCAGAGACCTTTATTACGTTCATTCAATAAAGAAAAAAAATGGCAATTATGGCTATCAGATCGTCCAATGTTAAAACGTTCATGGGTAAATATTGCCGGGCTTGATAAACAAAAAGTCGTACATTTGGCTAACTTAACTAATAATAATTTAGTCTCGACTATAGAAAAGGCACTACAAAGTAAAACCTGTAGTTATGTGGTTGCTTGTATTAACGATCTTAATGAGCAGGACAAACAACGTTTACAACAGGCCGTATTAACTAGCGATACATGTTTATTTTTAGTTCACGATGAACAAAGTCAGCCAGCTATTCAATACCATTAATTTGAAAATTAACCTTTCAAATAAAAATAGTGTTTGGCATACCATTTAATTATTTTTTATTAACAGCCGTTGTTATAAAAAGACACTATCTAATGTGGTAGTGTCTTTTTTATTTATACTACTATCATTAATGTTAAATCACCGAATAAGCTAAATTGTTTACTCTAGCAAAATATAAGTGAACTTTTATAAAAGTTGTTGAATCAAGTTAAACTGCTAGTTGGAATTGTAAGTTAAATGAGTGAAAAAAATTGTTAACCGAACTCAGAGCAATCAAGATTCGGTCATCGATTCATCTTGCGCTTCTTGTTTAGCTTGATTGATGATAGCTTTAACAATCCATTGTGAAAGATCTATTACTTGCTCACTCTCAAAGTTCCAAATATCTTTTAACACCATGAATATTTCAGAACCATATATGATTGAAATTGAGTAGATAACTTTATCAAAAAGCTCATCAGAGAATTGAGCTCTGAGTGGCTGCAATAAATTGGTAAGAATTTCCTTACGATTACCTCGCACAAGTTTTTTAGTCTTTTCCGTTATTTGTGACCGTTCATCTGCCCATTGTTTTAAAGAAAGGCTTAAAGCTGCACGTAATGTTCCTTCATGTTTTAACATTTGCGGCAAAGCAAAAGCTAAAAAATCATTTATCTGATCTTCGACATTTTCTCTATCTGATTGCCATAAGAATATTGGACTAAGTGATTGTTCAACCGCCGCTGATATTAAATCGGTTTTAGTCGGGAAATAGCGATAAGCAGTAGCTCTAGAAATACCTGTTCTATCTGATAATTCAGTAATGGATATATCTTTACCCTGCTCTAAAGCCTCAATCGCAGTTTCGATAAGACGATCGTAAGTTCTTTTTTTGGCCCCAGAATATTTCTTAGAATTCATTAAGCTATTTATATTCATATTGTTATTTATCGCCAGCTAGTAAACTTTTGTAAATTATACAACTTTTTTTAACATAACTATAATATTTAAAAAATTTTCAAAAAAATTTAAAAAAAATGAGACTAATGTCTCATTTTTAGCTTATAATTATCAAAGTAGTAATCGCTGATAGTTGAGTAAGAAGTATCGAGTTCTATTTTATCTGTTAAGGAGAAATAAATGGCATCGCATAATATGGTTTACTTAGTCGCGACACTAGACACAAAAGGAGAAGAGATTGTTTACGTCAAACATTTACTTAGTAAAAGAAATGTTGCAAGTAAAATAGTTGATATCTCCACTAAGCAACCGCATTCTTTTAATCACATTGCTGATATTAGCGCCAGTACTGTTGCTAAATATCATCCCGAGGGTGAAAAAGCGGTTTTTGTCACCGATAGAGGAAAGGCTATCGTTGCAATGGCTAATGCATTTAAACAATTTTTAATAGCGCAAAATGATGTTGACGCTATCCTCGGTTTAGGTGGCTCGGGTGGTACCGCATTAATCACTCCAGCTATGCAAGCACTGCCTATTGGCGTACCAAAGTTGATGGTTTCAACCATGGCCTCAGGTGATATATCTGGGTATATCGGTGCAAGTGATATTGCGATGCTCTATTCCGTTACAGATATTGCTGGCGTAAATGTTATATCAAGAAAAGTACTCGCCAATGCAGCTAATGCTATTGCAGGTTCAGTGTTATTTAAAACGCAAGAACAAATCGAAGATAAACCAGCAATTGGATTAACCATGTTCGGTGTTACTACTCCGTGTGTTCAATCGCTTTCAGCAAAATTAAATGATAAATATGATTGTTTAGTTTTTCATGCAACGGGTAGTGGCGGTAAAGCAATGGAAAAATTAGCTGATAGCCATCTATTAAAAGGTGTACTTGATATTACGACAACGGAAGTTTGTGATCATCTGTTTGATGGAGTACTTGCTTGTGATGATGACCGATTTGAAGCCATCGCAAGAAGCGAAGTCCCATATATTGGATCATGTGGCGCCCTTGATATGGTTAATTTCGGTAGTCCAGATACTATTCCAGAAAAATATCGAGATCGTCTGTTTTATCCTCATAATCCACAAGTTACTTTAATGCGAACCACCCCTGAAGAGAATAAAATCATGGCAAATTGGATCGCTACAAAACTAA
The DNA here is from genome assembly GCF_016100545.1 of Gilliamella sp. W8128. Classification (NCBI taxonomy): domain Bacteria; kingdom Pseudomonadati; phylum Pseudomonadota; class Gammaproteobacteria; order Orbales; family Orbaceae; genus Gilliamella; species Gilliamella sp. W8128. Next base: position 35,926 of record NZ_JACFSE010000010.1, on the reverse strand, counting down.
ATAAATGTCAAGGCGAAGTAGTTTTTATTATTCCTGAAAGTGGTTTTTCTGCACTTGATATTGAAAATGGGGATTTTTGGTCACCGCAAGCGGATCAAGCTTTCATAGATGAGTTTGAAAAAGTCTTTATTCAAACTGAAAAACGACGGTTAATAAAAACCTCGCATCATATTAATTCACCAGAATTTTGTAATTTAGTTATTAACGAATTTAAAAATATAATTAAATAAAGTAATGGAGAAAATTATGAGTAGTAAACGTGCTCAATTATTAAAAAAATTCCATGATATGATTGCTAAAGGTCAACCAATCATCGGTGGAGGAGCTGGTACAGGATTATCGGCAAAATGTGAAGAAGCTGGTGGTATTGATCTGATTGTAATTTACAATTCTGGTCGCTATCGTATGGCGGGTCGTGGATCACTAGCAGGCTTATTAGCTTATGGTAATGCCAATGAAATTGTTATGGATATGGCAAAAGAAGTATTACCGGTTGTAAAACATACCCCTGTGTTAGCTGGTGTTAATGGCACCGACCCCTTCTGCCAATTCGATCAGTTTTTAGATCAAATTAAAGCTACCGGATTTGCTGGCGTACAAAACTTCCCTACTGTTGGTTTAATTGATGGTAATTTTAGAGCTAATCTTGAAGAAACTGGTATGGGCTATGCATTAGAAGTTGAGATGATTCGCAAAGCACATGAAAAAGATCTGCTAACTACACCATATGTATTTAGTGAGCAAGATGCTATTGACATGACCAAAGCTGGGGCGGATATTTTAGTTCCACATATGGGCTTAACCACCGGTGGTAGTATTGGTGCCCAAACTGCATTAAAACTTGCGGATTGTGTTCCTTTAATCAATCAATGGGCCAAAGCAGCTAAAGCAATTCGTCCAGATATTATCATACTTTGCCATGGTGGACCTATTTCATCCCCTGAAGATGCAGAATATATTTTACAAAATTGTCCTGATTGTAATGGTTTTTATGGCGCAAGTTCAATGGAACGTTTGCCAACAGAAACAGCATTAACTCAGACGACAGAAAGATTTAAGTCTATTCGACACCAACAATAAGTAAGCAATAACGGTGCGACCACGCGTCGCACTGCTATTTTTTCTATTCTCAAACATAAGCAAATTATACTTATACCATCTTAATTTTCAGTGATAAAAATTGATGATAATTGTCTACTACTTTACTATTGATTGTTAACTGTGAGACAATCGTCACTGCAGTATCCTATGTTTTAAAAAAGTAATAACGTTTGTAAGAAATTTTTATGAGTTTCATTATTGTTATTTTGCTAACTTAATATAGGAAACACAAAATGAGAGAATATCAAACTGATGTAGCTGCATTTGTATTACGAATTGCTTTAGGTATGATGTTTTTGGCCCATGGTTTTACCAAACTACTTGTTCTAACCCCAGAAGGTACTGCAGAGTATTTTCATACTCTTGGCTTTCCCGGTTTTTTTTCTTATATCGTTATCATTTTTGAAATTGGTGGCGGTGCACTATTGTTACTCGGTATTTTAACTCGTGCCATAGCGCTAATTGCTTTCTTTCAATTAGCAATAATAACTATTGTGCATTGGAATAATGGTTGGTCATTTACTAATCAAGGAGGTGGTTGGGAGTATCCAGCTTTTATGTCATTAACTGCTTTTAGTTTGGCATTATTAGGGACTGGTCGGTTTAGTGTTTTAGCAGGTAAAAAATATCCACAAATAACTCAACAATAAGATGCTAAATATTTAGGAAAGGTAGCGACAATTATTTATTACCTTTCCTAAAAATTGCATAGTTAAAATTAATTATTAATTTCAATTACTAAAAGTTCACCCTGATCTTTTAAGAAATATTCATCATCTTGAGGTGCTCGTAATGACATCATACGATTATCACCCATTTCCATCGTATCACCAGGATTCATTGTCGCTTGACTTTGTCGTAAATAATTTAAAATATTATTAAACATGTCAAAATAATATTCACTTTCCTCATAACTATTGGCTAATGCAGCAAAATTAGGTAAACCAAATTTATTAGCGCCATAAGTGCGCATCCAAATCCCTTTAATATTTTCTATTTCATATTTAACAAAACCACAAAACAATAAAGGTAAACATTCCCCTAAAGTGGCTAAACCATCTTTTTCCGAAGCTAATGAATTAATAAAGTTAACTGGTAATGAAGTATGAGCATCTTCATTAATTACTGCTAACGCATTAAATTGTTCAAAGCATGCTACTAAACGAGTTAAAGCTAAGTACTGCTCTAATACATCTTGTTCATAGCCAACATAATATAATAATAAATGACTATCACTTTCATAAACTTGTTGTTTTATTTCTTGACTATAACTAGCAGGAGTAACACATGCTTCTAATACAGCTTTAGGATAAGGCGCATTGAGACCAACTATTCTAATAACATGTTTACCCCAACTTACTAAAATACACATACCTTCTTCAAGTTGTCCGAACGGTGTTTCATATCGAATATCTTTTATGATCGGATTAATCGATTTAAGTTTTGCTAATAATTCATCGTTATTAATATTAAGCACACCGCTAAAAACAACACTTAAGCTAACGGCATTTTCAATATCAGGATTTGGGACAATCGAATTATCCATCTGTTTTGATTCTGTTTTTTTACCAAAAAAACGAGAAAATATACCCATTTAATATTCCTTATGACAACTATTTTAAATTAAATCAAATTTAGTGCATTTTATAGTAATTGACGCTATAAAACTTTAGCAATAATATCTACTTGCCTATATTAAGTAAATATTTTATTTATCATTTTTCATCATTGTAAATTTTTTAATTCAATAATTAAAAAAATCAATTAAACATCCAGTTCTAAGTGGTAATAATTTGCGACTTAAGTAAATGGCATAAATATTTAAATGCTCTTAATTAATAAAATATTATAATTTCCATGATTTAATCGAATGTTAATACTTGTTCTGGTCTTCCAAATTTTCTATAAAATAATGCAGCATTCAAGTTTTCTTATTCCTATTTTGATATTTACTATGACTAAAAAGTATAATATTAATTCATTTCACACTTAGACCTTCAATGAAATCTTCAACTATTTGATGAGCTTTTTGCGCACCTTCTAAATTCATATCAATGAAAGTTTGATCATAAACTGGCATATTATTATCGTCATTTTCATTTTCGATACTATCGCCAATATTGAATATATAGAAAACTGATACATTCCAATCTTGATTATACTCATAATTATAACTACACCTTAAAACACTTTTACGATAGCAATTAATTTCTAAAGCTTCTGTTTGCGGTGGCAACCAATCTACTTGAGGAATGATTAGTGTGTTTTCATGTTTATAAAATCTATGTAATTCTATGCCATTATTGAATTGTTTTGTCTCAAGCCAATCTCCATACCAATCTCCATACCAATCTTCTGAATTTCTATTTCTCTTTATCTCCTTTATATTTTCTAATCTTTTCTGAAATGATTTAAGCCGAATACCACTAACTTCATCTTTATTTTTTTTCACAAATTCGATGTCTAAACTATCCAATTTTAAAAGTTCATTTTTTATATTACTGCAATAAGCGATTATTGCTTTAGATGTTGGATGAATGCATAAATTCCCTGAATTAATTCTAATTTCACTGATTTTGTCAATTTGATAGGCTTGAGTATGGGAAAACTGCTCACAAAAATCTTTTTCAGAATTATTTACAGAAGTAGAATCATGTAATTTTCTAATCCAAAATGGTGAATATTTGGAATTAGGATAAACTCGCAGAATAGTATCTTTAGACAATTCAACTAAACGTCCATTTTCTCTACATTCACTACTGGGTCTACTTTCTACAAATTCTACAACTATAGGAGCTATTAAATAGGCAGGCCAAAAGAAAGTACAAAATAATGGTAATAATACATAACTGAATATTGAAGCAAATTTACGTTTTATACCATAAGATTTTTTTGCTTGTAATTGGCATAGTCGAAGTATTATTGGAAAAACCATACCGGTTAACGTAAATAGAAAAATAATAAGATTGGTATGCATAAAGCAAAATATTAACCAAACAACCATTGGAATTGTAAAAATTGCTTTGATAATCCAATGTATCCGGACAAAAACAAATATTAACGAAAACGTATAAATACCATAAAAAAATGGTATCATGAAAAACCAAACAAAAATGTAACTATCGATATGATTAGCAGGATGATCCATATAAAATCCAATTCATAAAACTAGCTATAACAAAATTCCTTTCAGTTATGATTATCACGGATAAATATTTATGTCAAAAAATGAGGATTTTTTATTAATCCTCAAAAATTAAGAAAAAGTATTTTAACTTATTAATTTGTTTCAATGAATGATTCAATATCCATTACTGTTGCAAATCGCATCAATGCCGACATAAAGCTATTATGAACATCTGACGATGAAATAATATTACCGTTAAATTCAAGATCACGGAATGAATTAAGACAAAACAGATAATTAAAAAATTTGAATTTTTTATATTTTTTTAATAAATCGACAAAATTAAGTTGCTAGTTAGTCATTTATATTATATTTTGTACAACAGTTAAATTTAAAGGTTTTATTTTTTATGAATTGTTTTTGTGTTTTCGTTACTAAACATCATCATCACCATCATTCCTGAATAGTCTTCGGGCGATTGGTGCTGGAAGACAAAAGGTCTTCCGGTGATATCGCAAAAGCATTTAGAGAACCCTCGGAAGATCAGTCTTCCGAGGGTTTTTTATTTGTGGTTTATAAATTTATTTAAACAAGTTGGAGAAGAATATGTTGGATAATTCACGGTTACGTATAGCAATGCAAAAGTCGGGACGTTTAAGCGATGAGTCGAAAAAATTATTGGCTCAATGTGGCATAAAAATCAATTTGCAAGAACAACGCTTAATTGCTTTTGCCGAAAATATGCCAATTGATATTTTACGCGTTCGCGATGATGATATACCCGGACTAGTCATTGATGGTGTTGTCGATATTGGTATTGTCGGTGAGAATGTGTTAGAAGAAGAAGTTCTTGATAGACAAGCCGAAGGTGAAAACCCACAATATAAAACCTTACGTCGCCTTGATTTTGGTGGCTGTCGCTTATCAATTGCTGCTCCTCGTGATTTTGTTTATAGCGGACCAGAATGTTTAAATAATTTACGCATTGCAACCACTTATCCTCACCTACTCCGCCGTTACCTTTCACAATACAATGTCAATTTTAAAACCTGTCTACTTAATGGTTCTGTAGAAGTTGCACCACGAGCTGGCCTTGCTGATGTAATTTGTGATTTAGTATCCAGTGGAGCCACACTTGAAGCTAATGGTCTACAAGAAATTGAAGTTATTTATAAATCGAAAGCTTGTTTAATTCAACGAGAAGGTGAAATGTCTGCCACCAAACAGGCGTTAATCGATAAAGTGATGACCCGTATTCAAGGGGTGATTCAAGCTCGTGAATCCAAATACATTATGCTGCACGCACCAACAGCCGTTTTAGATCAAGTCGTATCACTATTACCAGGAGCAGAAAATCCAACCATTTTACCATTAACTGGCGAACAAAATCGGGTAGCACTACATATGGTGAGTACTGAATCATTATTCTGGGAAACCATGGAAAAACTAAAAGCATTAGGTGCAAGTTCAATCCTTGTATTACCAATTGAAAAAATGATGGAGTAATCAAATGAAACTATCATATTGGCAACAATGTTCTAAAGAAAAACAAGCAGAATTACTAACTCGTCCTGCTATAGCTGCTTCTGATACTATTAGCCAAGCGGTTAAAGATATTTTGACGCAAGTAAAACAAAATGGCGATGAAGCTCTAAAAGAATTAAGTAATAAATTTGATAAAGTGCAAATTAAGCAAATCAAATTAACTAAAGATGAGATAAAAACAGCAACTAGCCGTGTTAAACCAGAATTAAAACAGGCAATGCAATTAGCCGTAAGTAACATCGAAAAATTCCACCAAGCACAAGTTAGACAAACTATAACAGTGGAAACGATGCCTGGCATCAAATGTCAGTCAGTCACTAGACCAATTGATTCGGTAGGTCTGTATATACCGGGTGGTTCGGCTCCGTTGCTATCAACCGTATTAATGTTAGCCATTCCAGCTAAAATTGCCGGTTGTCGTAAAGTGATTTTATGTTCACCGCCACCAATTGCTGACGAAATTTTATATGCGGCAGAACTTTGTGGTGTAACAGAAATTTATCAATTGGGTGGCGCACAAGCGATTGCGGCAATGGCATTAGGTACTCAATCAGTTCCTAAAGTCGATAAAATATTTGGTCCCGGCAATGCTTATGTTACCGAGGCGAAACGCCAAGTTAGCCAACGATTGGATGGCGCAGCAATAGATATGCCAGCCGGCCCATCAGAAGTTCTGGTCATTGCCGATAGTTCCGCTAATCCGGCGTTTATTGCAGCGGATTTACTTTCTCAAGCTGAACATGGCCCCGATTCACAGGTTGTACTGCTTACACCAGATGAGAAGATCGCCCAAGCAGTTTCAGTCGAAGTTGATAAGCAACTTGCTCAACTTTCACGTCAAGGAATTGCTGAAAAAGCGTTACAAGAGAGCCGACTTATCGTAACCAAAGATTTAGATGAATGTGTAACTATCAGCAATCGTTATGGTCCTGAACACTTAATTATTCAAACCGAAAATGCCGATGAACTGGTTGATAAAATTAATAGTGCTGGTTCGATATTCTTAGGGGATTGGTCACCAGAATCTGCTGGAGATTATGCCTCTGGTACAAATCACGTATTACCAACTTATGGTTATACCGCAACTTATTCAAGCCTTGGATTACCTGATTTCCAAAAACGTATGACAGTGCAAAAATTATCGGCTGAAGGGTTAAAAGCAATAGGTAATGCAGTTGAACTAATGGCACAAGCAGAACAACTCACTGCCCACAAAAATGCCGTGACTATTCGCTTAGCTAAACTTAACTCAGATTCTGAAAAATAGGTGAATAAAATGGACATTAATCAATTAGTCAGAAAGAACGTACAAAAATTGACGCCTTATCAATCAGCTAGACGTATAGGCGGTAATGGTGATGTATGGCTAAATGCCAATGAATACCCAGTGGCACTCTATTATCAGTTAACCGAGCAAACGTTAAACCGCTATCCAGAAGCACAACCACAGCAAGTTATAGATAGTTATGCGCAATATGCTGGTGTCACTCCAGAGCAAGTGATTGTCAGTCGAGGGGCCGATGAAGCGATAGAGCTGTTAATGCGGGCTTTTTGTGAGCCAGATACTGATACAGTGCTTTACTGCCCACCAACTTATGGTATGTATCAAGTCAGCGCTGAAACTTTAGGAATAAAAACTAAAACCGTACCAACAAAATCTGATTGGCAACTTGATTTAGAGGGTATTAAACAAAATCTCGATAATGTTAAGTTAATCTATGTCTGTTCACCAAACAATCCAACTGGGAATTTAATCAATCCTGAGGATATTAAAGCATTACTTAATTTAGTCAAAGATCGCGCATTAGTTATTATTGATGAAGCCTATATTGAGTTTTCTCCAAATTCAACCGTTGCGAGCTGGCTTGCAAATTATCCTCACCTAGTTATTTTACGAACTTTATCGAAAGCTTTTGCGCTAGCAGGATTACGTTGTGGCTTCACTTTAGCAAATAAACCAGTAATAGATGCTTTACAGAAAGTGATCGCTCCATACCCTCTCGCTACCCCTGTAGCGGACATTGCCACTCAGGCATTGAGTAAAGAAGGTATCGAAACGATGAGATTGCATGTCATCAATCTAAATAATCAAAAAGAGAAGTTTGCTAAACAACTTACTGCTTCACCAATTGTCGAAAAAGTTTATCCTAGTGAATCAAATTATTTATGCGTGAAATTTCAAAGTAATAAAGAGGTATTTAGCAAACTATGGAATCAAGGCATTATTTTGCGTGATCAAAGCAAATCAATTGGCCAAGATGGTTTTGTGCGAATTTCGATTGGTACACAAGCAGAATGTGAAGCAGTAATAACCGCACTCAAAGCGATAAAATAGGAGCAAGTATGTTACAAAAATATTTATTTATCGACCGTGATGGAACATTGATAGTTGAACCGCCTATCGATTTTCAAGTTGATAGTTTTGCAAAACTTGCATTTGAACCTAATGTGATCCCGGCACTACTAAAACTACAAGCAGCTGGTTATAAATTAGTGATGGTTACCAATCAAGATGGATTAGGAACCAGTAGTTATCCGCAAGCTGATTTTGATGGACCGCATAATTTAATGATGCAAATATTCGAATCACAAGGTGTTAACTTTGAAGATGTACTGATCTGCCCTCATTTTCCTCAAGATAATTGTGAATGTCGTAAGCCGAAAATCACTTTAGTTCTACCTTATTTAACTAGTGGTAAGTTAGATAAACAAAATAGTTACGTTATCGGTGACAGGGTCACAGATATGCAACTTGCTGAAAATATGCAAATAAACGGATTACAATATAATCCAGAATCACTTAATTGGAATGAAATAGCCCAACGTTTAACCACAGCAGATCGTTATGCTAAAGTCGAACGCAATACCAAAGAAACCAAAATTTTAGTTGAAGTTTGGTTAGATAGACAAGGTGGCAGTCAAATTAATACCGGCATTGGTTTTTTTAATCACATGCTTGACCAAATCGCCACTCATGGCGGTATCAAATTAAACATTCAAGTAGAAGGCGATTTACATATAGATGATCACCACACTATTGAAGATACAGGTCTTGCCTTAGGCGAAGCGTTAAAACAAGCACTTGGTGATAAACGGGGAATTACACGTTATGCCTCTGTTATTCCCATGGATGAGTGTCTAGCAAAATGTGCAATGGATATTTCAGGTCGGCCTTACCTCAAGTTTTCGGCACAATTCAGTGATCCGAAAGTTGGCGATATGAGCACGCAAATGGTCGAGCACTTCTTCTATTCTTTGAGTTATGCGATGGCAATTACCTTGCACATTGAAACAACCGGTGATAATGACCACCATCGTATCGAAAGCTTATTTAAAGCCTTTGCTAGAACACTCAAACAAGCGATTAAAATTGAAAGTGACAGATTACCTAGCTCAAAAGGAGTGTTATAGATGAAAATTGTCATTCTAGATACTGGCTGTGCTAATCTTTCCTCAGTCAAATATGCAATACAGAGATTAGGCTATAATCCGATTATTAGTCTTGATCCTGATACGGTACTCGAATCTGACAAACTATTTTTACCAGGGGTCGGTTCAGCTTCTGCTGCAATGCAAAAATTAGAAGAACGTAATTTAATTAAGCTTATCAAAGTCTGTACTCAACCAGTATTAGGTATCTGCCTTGGTATGCAACTTTTAGCTGATTATAGCAATGAAGGTCATGTCGATACCTTAGGTATTATTCACGAAAAAGTAGTGCAAATTCCTGATTGTGGATTACCACTACCACATATGGGCTGGAATCAAGTCAACCCAAAAGCCGGACATCATCTATTTAGAGATATTCCTGATGGTGCTTACTTTTACTTTGTACATGGATACGCCTTACCATTATGCTCATCAACTATCGCAGAAACCAATTACGGCGAAAGCTTTACTGCTGCCGTACAAAAAGACAACTTTTACGGTGTGCAATTTCATCCCGAGCGTTCTGGCTCAGCCGGTGCAAAATTGCTCAAGAACTTTTTGGAGATGTAACTATGGCAGTTTACCCTATTATTATTCCTGCTCTTGATTTAATTGATGGTACTGTGGTTCGATTACATCAAGGCGATTATGACCAAAAACGTGATTATGGTAATGATCCTTTAACTCGTCTACAAGATTATCAAAAGCAAGGTGCGAAACTATTACATCTAGTTGATTTAACTGGAGCTAAAGATCCGCAAGCTCGACAAATCTCATTGATAAAATCCCTGATTAATGGTGTACAAGTTCCAGTACAAATTGGTGGTGGAATTCGGACAGAAGAAGATGTTAAAGCATTATTATCAGCAGGTGCCACCCGCGTAGTTATTGGCTCTACCGCTATTAAACAGCCTGATTTGGTAAAAAAATGGTTTGATACTTATGGCCCTGAATCATTGGTATTAGCCTTAGATGTTCGTATTGACCAACAAGGTAACAAAAACGTCGCTATTCATGGTTGGCAAGAAGATTCTAAACAAACCTTGGAACAAGTTATTGATGATTATCTACCCTATGGCTTGAAACATGTACTATGTACAGATATTTCCAAAGATGGAACGCTAAGTGGCTCTAATGTAAAACTATATCAAGAGATCAGCCAAAAATATCCACAAATTGCGTTGCAAGCTTCTGGCGGAATTGGACAATTGGACGATGTTAAAGCGTTACAAGAGAGCGGTGTTGCAGGTATCATCGTCGGTCGAGCATTACTCGAAGGTAAATTTACAGTTCAGGAGGCAATTTCATGTTGGCAAAAAGGATAATACCTTGTTTGGATGTCCGTGATGGACAAGTTGTTAAAGGTGTACAATTTCGTAATCATGAAATCATTGGTGATATTGTACCATTAGCCAAACGCTATGCCGAAGAAGGGGCTGACGAATTGGTATTTTATGATATCACAGCCTCATCCGACGGTCGGGTAGTAGACAAAAGTTGGGTGGCAAAAGTTGCTGAAGTAATAGATATCCCCTTTTGTGTCGCTGGTGGGATAAAAACGGTTGAAGATGCAGCAAGAATTCTCACTTATGGTGCGGATAAAATTTCAATTAATTCCCCTGCGTTAGCTAATCCGGGCTTAATTACTCAGTTAGCGGATTGTTACGGGGTGCAGTGTATCGTGGTGGGGATTGATACTTGGTATGATAAAGATTCCGATAGTTACCACGTTTATCAATTCACTGGCGATGAAAAACGCACAGTGGCAACCAAATGGAATACGCTTGATTGGGTGCAAGAAGTACAAAAACGCGGTGCTGGTGAAATAGTCCTAAACATGATGAATCAAGACGGTGTCCGTAATGGTTACGATCTAAAACAACTTAAAAGGATTCGAGAAGTTTGCCATGTACCACTGATTGCATCTGGCGGAGCTGGTACTATGGAGCATTTTTTGCAAGCTTTTCAAGAAGCCAATGTTGATGGTGCATTAGCGGCTTCCGTCTTTCACAAACAAATAATTAATATTGGTGAACTTAAACAATATTTAGCTCAACATGGAGTAGAAATCCGATTATGTTAACTCAACATTCCCAAATGCAAATAGACACTAAACAACTTGATTGGCAAAAAGTTGATAATTTAATGCCGGTTATCATACAACACTATGTTTCTGGTGAAGTACTGATGCTTGGCTATATGAATCAAGAGGCATTAACTCAGACACAAACTAGTGGCAAAGTAACCTTCTATTCGCGTACAAAACAACGTTTATGGACCAAAGGCGAAACCTCGGGTAACTTTTTAAATGTGGTAAGTATCTCGACCGATTGTGATAATGATACCTTACTGATTTTAGTTAATCCAATTGGCCCTACTTGCCATACTGGAACAAATAGCTGTTTTAACAATAACCAAACTGAATGGAGCTTTTTATACGATCTAGAACAATTACTTGGTGCTCGTAAAAATGCTGATCCTAAATCATCTTATACGGCAAAACTCTACCATGATGGTACCAAGCGTATTGCCCAAAAAGTGGGAGAAGAAGGTGTTGAAACTGCACTTGCAGCTACAGTACACGACAAAGAAGAGTTAAAAAATGAATCAGCCGATTTAATTTATCACTTATTGGTCTTACTACAAGATCAAAACCTTACTCTACAAGATGTGATCGGTATTTTAAAAGCTAGACATAAATAACATTAGTCACCAAGCACAATCTATTGTGCTTGGTGTTTAAAATTGATAAGCAAAAGATTTTCCTACTACCTAACTGGTAACTTGATCCCATTAAACATAGCCTGTACTGCCACATTATTTTCACATAAGATAAGTCTATCAACTGTTTGCCTATTTAAATGTGCCGAAAACTGATTAATAAAATCATACATATAATTGCGTAGAAATAGCGAACGAGCAAAGGCAATATAAGTGGTACTATATGGAAATATATGCCCAGCATTAAGTACCACAAAATCACTATCAGATCTTTCATTAACCGCCATTTTAGCGACAATGCCAACACCTACCCCTAACTTAACATAAGTCTTAATCAGTTCCGCATCAGTGGTACTAAAAACAATATTAGGAATTTGATTGGCTTTAATAAAAGCTTGATTCAAATCAGACCCATCATTAGAAAAGTCATAACTGACTAAAGGATATTTAGACAATTCTTCGATAGTAATTAAACTACTTTTATCTAATGGATGATCTTTCATTACAATCACCGCTTGGTTCCAATGATAGCAAGGTATAGCAATCATATCATCGCTAAGTTCAGATAAATCAGTAACGATAGCAAAATCAGCCTGCCCTGTTTGCGCTTGTAAGAGACATTGCGGCGATGATCCTTGCTCCATATGAAGTGTTATACTAGGATACTGTTGCATAAATTGCTGAATAACAATTGGTAAAGTATAACGAGCTTGAGTATAGGTTGTTGTAATGGTTAATGAACCTTGATTAGGCTGGCTAAATTCTTTAGCAATAATTTTAATATCTTGTGCTTTATTTAAAATCTCACGGGCTAAAGCAATAATTTGCTCACCAACTGGCGTAACTTCGGAAAGATGTTTACCTACTCGGGTAAAGATTTGTACATTGAGCTCATCTTCCAATAATTTAATCTGCTTACTGATGCCTGGTTGCGAGGTATACAGTTTTTCAGAGGTAAGAGAGACATTTAGATCGTTATTGACGACCTCAACAATATAACGCAGTTGTTGCAACTTCATGACAAAGGCTCCTTTAACCATATACCTTTCCCTCTTTTTAAAACTATTCAAAAAGTTAAAAAGAGGGAAATCGTAAGGTAATTCCTTTCACACTTTAGCACAAACAAAAAACAGCTTTTTATACTAAAACGATTCCTAAACCTAAGCGATTTTAAACAAAATCATCAGGTGTTCTTACCTATTTTTTACTATTAACCCACTTACCATCAACGTATTGCATTACCCAGCCAGTCGATTTGCCATTGACTTCCGAAGTAACATACTGCTGTTTACTTTTACGACTAAAGCGAACAATACTCGGATTACCATTTGGATCATGACTTGGGGCTTCGGTTAAATAAATAAATTTTTCCGGTAAACGATCTTTAAAACGTTGCAGTTCTTCAATTAGTGGTGCACGAGTTTCTCTTGATTTCGGAAAATTATGTGCAGCTAAAAAGATACCTGAAGCACCATCTCGTAATACAAAATGTGCATCTGACTTAGTACATTTTAACTCAGGCAGATCAACAGGATCTTCTTTAGGTGGCGCTACATCACCATTTTTTAAGATCTTACGAGTGTTTTTACAATCTTGATTGGTACATCCCATATAAAGTCCAAAACGGCCTGATTTAAGATGCATTTCTGATCCACATTTTTCACATTCAATAATTGGACCTTCATAGCTTTTTACCTTAAATGTGCCTTTTTCAACCAACGAACCATCACAGATTGGATTATTACCACAAATATGTAATTTACGCTCATTATCGAGCAAATAACTGTCCATAGCCGTATGACATTTAGGACAACGCTTAAGTGCTCTCAACGCGTCAGTTTCGGCTGTCTCTGCCTCTTCCAAGATATTCAAGGTTTCATATTCTGGAATTAAATTAATTGTTTGCTTACAACGCTCTTTAGGAGGTAATGCATAACCCGAACAGGCTAAAAATACACCAGTGCCGGCAGTTTTAATACCCATTTCACGGCCACAATTAGGGCATTTAATTTCCGGCGTTAAAACTAGCGGATTAAGTTGCATTCCACCACGATCAGGATCTTGTTCTGCAATGGTCAAATGTTGACTGAAATCATCAAAAAATTGATCTAAAACTTCACGCCATTCTTGCTTTTTATTGGCAATTTCATCAAGTGCATGTTCCATGCGAGCAGTAAAATCGTAACTCATTAAGTCATTGAAATTTTCACTTAAACGATCTGTGACAATTTCGCCAATTTTTTCCGCATAAAAACGACGATTATCTAATCGTACATAACCACGATCTTGAATAGTTGAGATAATCGTTGCATAAGTCGAAGGACGACCAATTTCCCGTTTTTCAAGTTCCTTAACCAATGACGCTTCGTTGTAACGCGCAGGAGGCTTAGTAAAGTGTTGATTAGGATCTAAGCCAATTAATTCCAACATATCTTGCATAGATACTGCCGGCAACAGCTTATCTTCATTATTTTTAGTTAATTGTGGTTGCACTTTTGTCCAACCATCGAAACGTAAGGTTCGACCTTTAGCTTTTAAGGTAAAATCACCCGCTTTAACTGTAATAGTTGTTGAGTTGTATTCGGCTGATGTCATTTGGCAAGCCACAAATTGACGCCAAATTAATTGATATAATTTAGCCGCATCTACCTCAACATCGCCAAGACTATCCGCAAGAATGTTCACGTCCGATGGACGAATTGCCTCATGCGCCTCTTGCGAATTTTTCTTACTGCTATAAACGTTAGCGGATTTAGGCAAATACTTCTCGCCGAAGTTTTGTCCAATGTAGTCCCGAACCATAGTTAACGCATCCTGACTCAAATTAGTCGAGTCGGTACGCATATAAGTAATATAACCAGCTTCATATAGGCGTTGCGCTAACATCATCGTCTTTTTAACACCAAAACCTAAACGAGTACTTGCCGCTTGTTGCAAAGTTGAAGTAATAAACGGCGCAGTTGGATTACTTTTAGTCGGTTTTTCTTCAATATTAGTAACTTGATATTGGCTTTTATTCAATTCATCCAAAGCAATATCAATAGCAACACGATCCTTAGGTTCAAACGCATCATTTTTATAATGCGTCACTTGCATAGTTAATTGCTCTTGATGAGCGGTTTTTAAATCAGCATAAAGATCCCAATACTCTTCAGGAATAAATGCATGAATTTCTCGCTCACGTTCAACCACTAGACGCACCGCAACTGATTGAACACGACCAGCTGATAAGCCACGCGCGACTTTTTTCCAAAGTAGTGGTGATAGCATAAAGCCAACCACACGATCCATAAATCGTCTTGCTTGTTGAGCATTAACCCGATCCATATCCAACATAGCTGGATGATTAAAAGCATTTTTAATCGCCGTTTTGGTGATCTCGTTAAATACAACTCGACGATACTTATTATCATCACCGCCAATAACATCTTTTAGATGCCAAGCGATAGCTTCCCCTTCTCTATCCAAGTCGGTTGCGAGATAAATCATATCGGCATCTTTGGCTAACTTTTTAAGTTCGGCAACCACTCGTTCTTTGCCAGGTAAAATTTCATAATGCGCTTGCCAGCCATTGTAAGGATCAACGCTCATACGATCGACTAACACTTGTTTTTCTGATCGTTTAACTTTTTTCTCGGCTTTATCTTTACTTATTTTTTCAGTGCGTTGACTACTACCACTCACTGGAAGATCGCGAATATGTCCGACACTTGATTTAACTACGAAATCTTTGCCAAGATATTTATTAATCGTTTTTGCTTTGGCTGGTGATTCCACAATAACAAGGGATTTTCCCATAATTAAACCTATTTATCCTGTAGTTTAAGTTATTTACCGTCTAGATTATCATCGAGTAATGACAGTAAATCATCTTTAATTGTCGATACTTTACTAGCATATTGCTCTTTTTGCTCAGCATCTTCAATTAGTTGCGTAATTGTTTGTGACAACGTACATCCTCGGCGCTTAGCTAAATTAGCCAATCGTTGCCAGACAAGAAATTCCAAATCAATAGACTTTTTACGTGTATTTTGCTGTTCGGCATTAAAATGTCGTTTTCGTCGTGCTCGAATGGTTTGCTTCATGCGATTATCTAAATCTGGATTTAAATGCTGCTTAATCCAATCAATAACCGCAGTCGGTTTGTGTTCCAATAACAATAATTCATTTACGGCTTGCTCTGCTGCACTCTTCTCAATATAACGAGTGATAAGCTCCCCTTCCAAATGTCTTTTTACTAAATAGTGCCACTTCCAACCGCATTCAAGGTTTTCTAACTGCTGGTATTTCATCGGTTCACCTTGTGACGCTGTAACTAAATATGTTAGTTGTAACATAATCTTGACACACAATAAAGAAAATTATTGCATTTGACAAATTTTTTATAAATCTGCTATCGTTCACCCTTAACTTTAGATCTTTTTTAAGGAATCAAAAATAATGGCAAAAGCCGATGTTATTTATATTAATGGTTACATCTACACTGCTGACCAACACGATACGGTTTGTGAAGCGATTGCAATTCAAAATGGCTATATTATGGCAACCGGCAGCACGCAAGAGATAAATAACAGTCAATATGTTGATAATTATACGGTAATCTATGATCTACAAGGTAAAACCATGATGCCAGGGATTATTGATGCCCACTTACATACATTTTGGGGCGGCATGCAATTATCCTCATGTAATCTAAATTACCAGAGTTTAACTGTAGATGATACGTTAGCCATCATTCAACAATATTTAGACAATGATTCCGTTCACAATAGTAATAGTTGGTTACAAGTTCGAGGCTGGTTACGCCAAGAAGTTTTACCAATTGGTACAGATATTACTCGATTCGATCTAGATAAACTTAATACTCAGCGTCCTATCATTCTATTTTCAAATGACTGTCATACCCTAGTTGCCAACAGCATTGCTTTAGAAAAATTTGGCCTTGATCGAAATACACCTGAACCATCTGATGGCAAAATTGGGCGTACTGAGGATGGTGATTTAAACGGTATATTAGAAGATGCCCCTGCAATGCGTGCGTTTGACAGTATTTCCAAACTTACTGACGAACAAGCAGTAAACATTGCTAAATTAACACAAGAAGAATTAAATAAGCAAGGTGTAACAGCGGTAATGGATGCGCGGATAACAGAAACCCAAGCCGATGCGTTTCTAAAATTACAACAACAAGATCAACTGTCAATCCGATTATTTGGTGCTCGAGAATTACCACCTGATGATGTTGGTAGCATTGAAGATATCCCAGCTGTTATTGATCGTGTTAAACAATTTGCTGAACGTTATAATGACAAAAACTGGCAACCAAAACCAGGAATTAAAGTATCGCATACCAAATTATTCGTTGATGGCGTAATGCAAGCGCCGTTAATGACAGCACGTTTGCTAAAACCATATCAATTAGAAAATGAAAAAGATCGCTATGGTGACCTCTATTATTCGATAGAAATGCTTGATGCATTAATTTTAGAATCATCACGAGCAGGCTTTCACCCGCACATGCACACCGTTGGCGAAGGAGCTATTGAAGTGGTGCTTAATGCGATTGAAAAAATGCGTAAAGCACTACCCAATGCGGATATTCGACCAAGCACGGCTCATAATGAACTTAGTGCGATGCATCAATTTGCCCGTTATAAACAATTAAAAGCCAGTGTGGTATTCTCATTCCAATGGGCTGGCTGTAGCTCGGCAATGGTTGAACAATACCAAACACTGTTTGGTGCTGAACGTTATAATGGTTTAGAAGCCCATGGCCAATATATTGATGCCGGTGTAACTTGTGCTTTTGGTAGTGATTGGCCAATTGATCCGCTTAATGAATGGTATGATTTCCAAATAGCTATGACTAGGCAGATTGATGCAGAACATCCCCGTTTAAACAGTGATCGTAATTTAACGGCTCTTGAAGTACTACGCTGTGCGACCATTGGTGCGGCTTATGTATTAAAACAAGATGACTATATCGGCTCGATTGAAAAAGGCAAATTTGCTGATGTAATTATTTTAGATCGTAATCCTTTTACCATCCCGGCAACAGATATACAAAACGTCAAAGTACTAACCACAATTGTTGGTGGCAAAACGGTTTATCAACAAGCCTAATAAACCTTAAACAAATTCACTACCCCGCCAATGGATCGGGGTAGTTTTTTATTACTAGTCAGCATCAACAACAACATCACCTTCAACTGCTGGTTTTCGAGTAAAGTGTAAAATCGCAGCAATAATAAACGCTCCGATAAACATATCAATCACATACCACATTGCACCTTTGGTTACACCACCAAGTGCAACTAAACCACCAAATGCAACTAAAGAATCAATACCATTAATCATACCTAGCATACCCGCAACGGCTGTACCTACAACGATAGCAAGAATAACTCGTTTAGGATCTTTAGCAGCGAATGGTATCGCGCCTTCGGTAATACCAGCTAACGATAAAAAGAACGCAGTAATACCAAACTCTTTTTCTTCTTTGGTATATTTAGAACGTGATACCAGTAAAGAGGATATTGCTAATCCTAAAGGAGGAATAGCACAGCACATACGGAACACACCATTAGGGCCATAAACACCTTCCGCCATAGCGGCTAACGTAAAGGCCGTGGCTGCTTTACTACAAGGTCCACCCATATCAAGTGCAGCCAGCACACCGATTCCTATGCCTAAAAATGCCGCGTTAACTTCTGACATACCTTTTAAAGTTTCCACCATTGCTTTTACAAACCAATCGAGCGGATAGGACAAACCATAAATATAGATAGGTGCCATGATCAATAATGTCACAGTTGGAATGATCATCACAGGCATAACCGAAGCAATAACCGGATGGACCTTAACAGTTTTGAACCATTTAACAAAATAACCAATAAGGACACCAAAAATCATTGCACCAATAAAACCGGTAGATACATGATTACTACCAATTGGATTATTTACTACATAGCCCATAATAAACGCTGGCGCCAAGGCAGCATTACCACCAATAGAGTAAGCCATATACGCCGCAAGCACTGGTACCATCATTGCAAAGCCGTAAAAAGCCACTTGTTGCAAATCGGCAAAGAACTGATTACTAGGTAGAATGGTGTCACCACTCACATGCCCAGTCATTAACACAATTGAAAAAAGAATACCGGAAGCAATGATGACAGGTAAAAATTTACTAATACCAGTATTTAACGATCTAAATATCTCTTTACCAATACTCTCCTTCACTTCTTTTTTGGATGATAAGGCTTCGGCATTATTAAAAATACTAGCTGTATTTTTAACCGCTTCACCAGTGCTAACCTTAATCACATTTTTAAAAGGCTCGAGCCGTTCAGCATTATCGATTGAAATATCTGTCGCTAATAAAATTACATCAGCACTTTTCAGATCTTGCTCAGTCAATATATTATCAATTCCAGCTGCACCTTGGGTTTCAACTTTACAATCCCATCCTCGCTTTTTAGCTTCATTTTCAATTTTTTGTTTAGCAATATAGGTGTGCGCCATACCAGCAGTACAAGCACATATAGCAACAATCTTTTTATTTTTTATCGATTCTTTACTCATATAAACCTCGGATTTTTTCTGCTACTATTTGAATATCACTATTTAATAGAACCTCAATAAAATCGTCATCAGCCAAGTTAGCCGCCAATTTCGCAATAATAGTCAAATGCTCTTTATTAGCATTTTTTGGTGCGCCGATCAGCACCACTAACTTAACTTTATTAGCATTATTCCAGACTATACCTTGATTATATTTCGCCACGACAATAAAAGGTGTTTTCACTGCATCACTTTTAGAATGCGGTAATGCAATATTGGGCAAAACATCAGTTTCCATCTCTTGCTCATGTTGCATAACATCAGCAGAAAATTTATTTACATCCGTTAAATAAACTTCACTTTTTTCAGCCATCAATTTAATCACCGATGACTTATGCGTAATAACATCACTTGTTAATTCAACAGGTAAAACGGGAATTGGTTCCATAATATATCCTCCTAATTAATCACTTTACTCTGTACAATCTTTATACATGATTTTTAGGTAAAAATATAATTTTTTTATATAAAATCGGATAATTAACTAATCAACTAATAAATTTACCAATCCAACCTAGTAATACACTATTGAACCTATTGTTTTGAATTTTTATTTAGGAAAAGCTCACAAATTATGCGGACTTATGATCTTTACTAAAAATTAGCTTGCATAATTATAATAATGTGGGAGAATTCCCTGCCGCTTTAAGCGGGTAAAAAGGCAAAACTATACTTAGTAGTTTTTTATTGTTTTTTGGGACAGAGGAGCAAATTAAATCATGTCCGCAATAAAAATGAAACGAGTTTTAACCACACCTGCATTGATTGCATTTGGTTTAGCTTATATGGTTCCTTTAGGGATCTTTACCACTTATGGGGAAGTTACCGTTGTCAGTAATGGACACTTACCTGTAGCCTATATCATCACCCTTGCCATGATCTTTTTCACAGCATTAAGTTATTGCCGAATGGCAAATAAACTACCTATTGCTGGTTCGGCTTATACCTATGTACAACGAACTTTTGGTGGAAAAGCTGGTTTCCTAGTTGGTTGGGCACAAATTCTTGATTACCTATTTTTACCAATATTAAATTACTTGGTTTTAGGGATCTATCTACATGAACTCTATGATAGTATTCCGGCTTATGTATATGTATTGGCATCGATTATAGGTGTAAGTGTATTAAATTACCTTGGAATCAAGTTAATTAATTGGGCCAATATTACTTTGAACTTCTTTCAAGCATTATTCATCGTATTGTTTATTATTTTAACATTGACAAATGTTCATTTAACACCGGAAACAATGTTAAAACCAATATCAGTCACAAGCGATGATTTTAGTGGTTTATTTTCTGGAGCTGCCATATTATGTCTTGCCTTCTTAGGTTTTGATGCCATAGCAACATTAGCAGAAGAATCCAATGATGCGAAAAAAACCTTACCAAGAGCAATTATCGGCACCGTATTGATTGCTGGTTGTATATTTTTAATTGTCTCATATTGTGCGCATTTAGCTTACCCACAATGGACAGATTTTATTGATAATAAAGATACCGCCAGTTTATATGTAATGCGTAGAGTTGATAGCATAAGTCATCTAACCAATATACTTGGCAAATACGGAAATGATTTTATGTATAATTTCTTCCAAACCGCTTATTTGACAGGTGTATTTGCCTCTACAATGACCGCACAAACTAGTGTGTCACGAATCTTTTATGCGATGGGACGTGAAGGTGTGTTACCAAAACAGATCTTCTATAAAATTCATCCGCGTTTTAGAACACCTTATTTATCAATTATTTTTGTTTCCTGTTTTTCCCTACTCTCTTTGGTACTTGATTTAAGCTTAGTCGTTTCGATGATCAGTTTTGGCGCCTTAGTAGCCTTTACCTTCGTTAACCTATGTGTAATCAAAAGCTACCTAAGTGGTACGAAAAAAACAGTACCAATGCTTTTAAAATATGGATTAATGCCAGCAATTGGCGTATTACTTTCGTTATGGCTATGGACCAGTCTTGAAGCGACAGCGATGACGGTAGGTTTAATTTGGTTAGTAATTGGATTCTGTTATTTACTTTATCTAACTCGATGTTTTACCAAATCATTGCCTTCTATTGATCATACAGAATTGGATTCAATCATCAAAGATTAGTAATCTATTAGGTCTACTTAAAAGTATTTAGTTGATGCCCTTTTAAAACAATTCCGTCGACCAAGGTCGACGGAATTTTCATTTCTCAGTAAATAAAATAAGCTAAATTAAAATCGCTTAAAATTATTCACCAAAGCCTGTAGCAAATAATTCACGGATTTCATCCATTGCTGCTTGTTCATCTTCACCATCACAAATGATTTCAACAGTTGAACCACCTTTAACGCCAGCACCAAGTAAACCCATCATGCTTTTTAATTTAATGGTTTTATCGTTATAAACAAGTTCAATTGATGATTTATAACGGCCAGCTAATTTAACCAGAGTTGTTACTGGTCGTGCATGTAAACCAGTTGCATTTTTTACTACCATTTGCTCTTTTAACATATTATAGTCCTTACATATATATAACGTTAATACAATGCATGTATTTATATCATAAATTAACTTTTTTTGCTCTTTTTTAGCATCAATTTTTGAAATTATTTGATTATATTTCAGTTTTAATATAATTTTTCATCACATAAAAAACTATACTAACCAAAAATACCTTACGATATGAAAAAATATCGGCGCGGCAAAGCAAATAGAATCAAAACGATCAAGTATTCCACCGTGACCACCTATTAGTTTGCCCCAATCTTTTACCCCGCGATCACGTTTAATAGCCGACATAACTAGACCACCCATAAATCCTAACAAAGTGATCATTAAAGAAATAAGACCTGATTGCAGAAAAGTAAACGGTGTGATCCAACACATACAGGCACCAATAAAACTAGCAGATAAAACGCCACCAATAAAGCCTTCAATCGTCTTTGATGGTGATACATTTGGGCTAATTTTATGTTTACCAAACAATTTACCAAATACGTACTGCAACACGTCAGATAACTGAACGATTAACACTAAATAAGCAATGAGTAATAGATTACGCCCTTGGTAATTTTCGATATCTAATACTAATAATGCCGGCACACACGAGATACTATATACCGTAATCATCAATCCCCATTGCACATCGGCTATTCTCGCCAAAAAATTAGTGGTTGAACCAGTTATTGTGGCAAATATCGCCAGAAACAAAAAAGCATAAACCGGAATAAAGATACTAAATAGACCATACCATGCTAAGGCAACCAAAATATATTGCACAGGTAAAGCAACTGCAAAAGCAAAGATTAGGGCAAAAAAGTCAGAGCGATTGATAGGAGTTAAAATAAGAAACTCTCGCAATGCCAAAGCTGAAATAACAAAAAACAAAAAAATTACTGCCAGTTGTCCAAACCAAAACGCGACACCAATAATGGCAACCATTACCCACCACGCATTGATGCGAGTATTTAAATTATCAATAACACTATTAGGCGATGTAAGACGATATTTTAACAATTGACCAATAATTGTTGCCACTAACAAAAACAAGCCGATGCCCAAAAATAATAATAGCGTATCATATTGGAAATGGGACATCTCAGCGCTCCTTATATTGCTGTAGTTCTAATCTATTAACTTGTGATAATAGCATTAATCACCATAAAAACGATTAAACAATTTTGTAATAAAAATAGAATTATCTGCTTTTTAAACAAGGATAAAATCCCTTTTTGCCGTTCAGCGACCGTTCTTGATGATTGATGAGGTTTGATTAGTTGCAAATTGGCTAATGCTTTATCCATAGCTGATAGCTCTTCTGGCAAATGATCAACATGCTCAGATAAATATACAAACAATTTTCTATCAAAATCTATCCTTATTGCATAATACTTACTCATTAAACCGAGAATAAAAATGATTAGGCAACAGATAGTTAATGATGTTAGCGAAACATGAAACAAAGCGACAATAGCAGCTAATATGGTTAATAGCATCGAAAAAATATCAATATGTTTACTTAACGATAAAAAACAACAAAACGTTACTAAATCTAGTTTAGTTACACTATTTTGCCAACTATTATTACTACTCAACATATCACTGTCTCATCTTTAAAGTTAGCCAACCAATTGGATAAAATCAGTTGTTGCTGGCGAGTAATCACAATTGAATTCCGCTGTTCTTTTACTATTCCTATCGCCTGTTGCAGAGTGTTAGCTCTTTTAGTCCACAATAACCATGCAATAACTGCAGTTGCACTCCTTGAATAACCTAAAGCACAACAGACTAATAGTTTACCCTGCTGCCGATATTGTTCAATAATTTGTGCAACTTGCTGACACTCCTTTTGTGAAAGTGGCGTCATATCTAAAACCGGAATAAGCTTATAGTTACCGTTAAAACATCCAATTGGCAACTCGGCACAAAGATCGACAACCGATATAAAATGATTTTGATTTAGCGATTTTGAGGATGGAATGCGACCTAAATAGACTTCATCAATAATCAAATCATCAGTTGGATGTTTAATTGTCCATAACCGTGAATTGAGCCACATAATAGCAAAAAATGGCAAATAGAGCAGATAAACAGCTAACTTAAAATGACCATTTTGCTGTTTTTGCAAACCAGATGCGCCAAACAACCAATAATTAGCGGCAATCAATAACCAGGCACCAGCCAACCATAACAACCAGAGTGCCCAGCCAGAAAAATAAATAGCTATAGTGAGTGACAGTAGGCATAAACAAAAATAGATCATCGCCCAAGTATAATTTTTAGTTAATGGTCGATGTTTTAATGGCGTCGTCATATTATCTGGCCATAGCCAAATAGAAAAACACCCTACCCATAATCCAGTTGGAATATCAAAAAAATGATGCTGCCAAGTGGTTAAAACTGAAAGAGCAATTAACAAACACCAAAAATGTAATAGATAACGTCCAATCCCCCGAAAATATTGCGCATAAAACTGCCACAAAATAACTAATAAAGTGATGTGTAATGAAGGAGCTTGATTAAACGGCTTATCAAATCCCATTAAAATATCAAACATCAAGCCAAAAAATCCATCCAAAGCAGGCCGTTCAAAATAGAACTTAAGCGGAAAAATTAGAAAACAGATGATACAAATTACTTGCGCGGTTAACAGTCGCAAACCAAGAGTTTTCAGGGATTGCCAAGAAGTTGGCAATAAAATAGCAAGACCATACATCAGATCGATAGACCAATAAGGCACAATCGTCCATGACCAAAGTGGAATAGAATATTCCCAACTAAAAAATAGACTTGGCACATCTTGACGTTGCGAAGTTAACCAGTTAGCAAAATTATAGCTAGCAAAAAAGAATACTGATAAACCGGCTAACCACAAACATTTATAAACATTTAGACGGTCAAAGAGTTTTAACATAATCAATGCCAAGTTCGTTGTGCCAGTGATACTGTAAAAATCCCCCACTGGTCTACTAACATGGTCACTTTACTAAAACCTGCTTCAGCAACTAACTGATCCATCTCGATCTGTGTTCGGCGTCGCATGATCCACGGTTGCCCTTCTCGATGTGAAGTTAACGCTCTAGCAATAAATTCTAATTGCGGATGCCAAGGTTGATTGGTATAAAGTAAATACCCCCCTTGTGGAATTACATCAGCCAAGCCAGATAAAGATTGCTGTAACAGTTGATTATCACCAAATAATTCATACAATCCTGATACTACCGCTAAATTAGGTTTAGGTGATAATTGTGAAAGTTCGTCACGACTAAAGGCATCGCCTTTTTCAAAACGGACAATATCACTTAACCCTTGTTGCGCAATTAGTGCTTGTCCATCACGGATATTAATATCACTATAATCCCGCAACAACACCGAATTAGGTTTATTAGCGATTTGACTAATGGTTTCTAAAATATATCGACCATGCCCTGCGGCTATATCAACAATATTTACTTCAGTAAATTGTTGTTGTAACTGTTCAATAGCTTGCTTTAAGAGTTGTTCAAGATGAATTTTTCGTTGCCGAATCCCTCGCCAACCAATAGATTGTAAATAGAGATAATCAAAAAAACGCCCTAGTTTAGAGGTTCCAGACGGTTCATTTCGATAGACATAATCAAGTGTACTACCTGAATCAAAACCGGTTTCAAAGCCTAGTTTAATTCCATCCGACAGATTACTCGCATATTTCAAGGTCGCTTTAACTAACTTCCAATACCATGGTTTAAGCCAACCAGAAGGCGGTAAAGCTAACTTATCGGATTCAGATCGAGTATAACCAACCCGATCGGCATTGGTTAACGTTGGAACATCGGGTTGATTCGCAAAACAGCCTTGAATAAATCGCCTTGCTCTATCAATTGCCATATAACGATCTTTTTCACCAAAGGTATCATGATAAAATTTTGGGAGGATATGAAACTCTTTTTGATTGGTTCCTAAATTATCATAAAACGCCTGTTGAGGTTTTCGTCGCACCACAAAATCACAACCAGAAACTAATAACTGAGTAGGGACAGTGATAGCATTGGCATCCTTAACAATTCGATCCGCTACCGCATACAAATCAAGCAGTAATCTAACCGAAATAGGTTTAGTAATTAAAGGATCTTTATTAAAAGAGTCTGCTCGACTGCCATCATGGGTTAACAAGTTCGGTTTAACATAACTATTTACAAAGAAATTGCCCTTCAAGTTATATAATAACTTAAGTCCAGGCACCGCTAATGGCACATATAATTTAACGCTAAAAGCTGGAGCACCTAAAACTAAAGCGCGAATATTCGGTACATAATCATGCACCCAACCAGCAGCAATTACTGCACCAACACTTTGAGCGATAATAGCAATATCTTGCATATCAATCGCATATTCTTTAATGATATGCTCTATAAAACAGTTGGCATCTTTTATCAGAGTAGCAAAATTTACCGCATCACCACGTTGACCATCAGATTGGCCATTTCCTCGTGCATCCCAAGCAAAAATATGGAAATCAGGTAATTCCAGCTCTTCGGCTAAATGGGCAATGCGTCCAGAATGTTCATGGCCACGATGAAAAAGTACAATTGCTTTTGAAGCTGTTTTAGTATCACTATCGACTGCTGGCCAATAACGATAAAATAATTGACAGCCATCATGACTAATAAATGTGTTTTGCTGCTGTTCACGCATTAATTATTCCTTATTATTTTTTGCTTCTTGCAATCCTTTTTTCACTCTATTAATCACCGTAATTAGTAGCAAAAAGGAGATAAACCACAATAGAACATTTAGCCATTCAAGCGGCAATAGATAGGTTGCAATGCCTAAACTAATTAGGCTAAAAGCTAAAGCTCGATCGCTTTTCCCCATAGGTCCATCATAACGTCGAGAGCTACCAATCATCACACCGAGTACACCCGCGTATTCGGTTAGAAATGATAATAAGATCACTAATATCATTAAATTGGTATTAACTTGATTTATTTGAGTAAAGATTAACAGCAGAGCACAATCGGAAATCACATCACAAATCTCATTTAAATAGGCACCTAAATTGGATTTCTGACGAAATTCTCTGGCTAACATACCATCAATAGCATTAAGAGCCATCCGGATAAACATCCATATGGGTATTAACAAAAATAACCATTGATGATCGGCAAAAAAGCCAACTAATAAAGCAACCAATATCGACCCAGCACAAGCAGCTAACGTAACTTGATTAGCAGTTATTCGTGAATAATAAAGCGAATTCACATAAGGACGAAGCAGTGCTTGAAAGCGCGATTTTAATTGATAAATAGAAAACACAGATCGTCCCTTAATAGGTAATTATACAATTCGTTGTAGTTGAGCATACTTTAATGAACTTACCATAAAATGCAAACGGTTAAGTACATTGACCTCACCTGCACCATCATCAAAATCCAAATAGAGCAGATTCAGTTTTGGATTAAGATCGCGCATCCGCTTCTCAACCCCTTTAGAAACAACATGATTAGCAATACAGCCAAACGGTTGCAAACTAATAACATTATTAATACCATGCTCAGCAAAGGTCATAATTCCTGCAGGAATTAACCAACCCTCGCCATATTGATTGGCCAAATTCAAAATTTCCTCTGCTTTTTTCGCCATATCACGAATATTATGAAATGGTTGATAATGTTTAAAGCCAGATAAAATCTGATTAGTTTTATCAATATACTTTTGTGCCACCTTTTCAAAAAAGTGCACAAAATAAGCGACGAAACTCTTGTTAACAATATAATTATCGACATTACTATCATAGTTAACAAAACATTGCGCAAAAAACTCAATCATTGGCGGAATAACAGGTTCAATACCCTGATCGACTAGCCAATCAACACTATGTTGATTACCAAAACTGTTATATTTAACATAAATTTCACCAACAATACCAATTTGTGGGCAATCTTTATTCAATGTCTCGATTTGATTAAAATGATCGACCGCCTCTTTCAACAGCGCAAAGATCGCCTTTTTACCTTTATGTTGATTGATAAGTTGTTGTAATTTTCTAATATAAAGATCTTTCGCTTGGTTAGCTTGTTGTTTAAATTTGGCTCTAGGCGCAATCGAGTAAAACATCTTCGAAATCGAATCAGTAAATAACATCGCAAAAAACGTCGTTGGTAAAGTTTTTAGCCAATTAATTCTAAAACCTGGTTGCTCAATTTCATTAATATTACCGGTACTGAGCGACACGATAGGAATATCTTCGAAACCATTACTAATCATTGCCTTCTTAATCAAAGAAAGATAACTACTCGCTCGACACTGGCCACCCGTTTGAGTAATGCCTATAGCCACTTCATCACGTTGATATTTACCCGAATTAAGCGCTTTAATAATATCACCAACAATAATGGTCGCTGGATAGCATATCTCGTTATTACAGTATTTAAGTCCCCACTCAACCGAACTTTTATCTGGTTTTGGCAAGGTTTCAAGTTTATAACCTGACAACTCAAAAATCGGCGGTAATAATGGTGAATAAAAATCGGAGATATAAGGTGCTAAAATAGTCCTTCTCTGTTTATCTTGTTTAGCAAAAATAGCCGTCTTTTTACGCTCAACAACTTTTAACGGTTGTTGGTGATTCATACGGATTGACTCAATAATCGAACGTAAACGCAATCGCACCGAACCTGTTGCGGTGATCTCATCGACTCGAATTATTGTACATGTCTTACCTTTCGACTCTAAAATCGCCTTACACTCATCGGTAACAATCGCATCAGGCCCACAACCAAACGAATTAAGTTGTACAAACTGAATATTTTTTGGTTGTTCAGCAACAAAACTAGCTGCTGCATATAAGCGATTTGGATAACTCCATTGTGAGCAAATTTGTAGTTCGGGCGATAATTGACTGATCGCACCTAACACTGAATCTTCGGTTATTACATCGCAACCAAGCGCATTTAAAATCTCTGGTGTTTTATGATTAATTAAACTATCACTATGATAAGGACGACCTGCCAAAATAAATACATAACGCCCCGTTTGTTTAGCATTATTTAGTACTTCAACCGCCTTATTATACAGCGATTTCTTATATTCAGCTTGAGCCGCTAATGCATCAGAAAATGCTTGATTAGCTATCTTTTCTGCAATACCAAGCGAAGTTAAATAATTAATACAGCCCTTTTTCAATAATTTTTGATTACTGAAATTGATTACTGGATAATCCAGTGGCACGTCATATTTTTGGCTAGGATTGATAGCACTATTCACCACCTCTGCATAGCTACTGACAATTGGACAGTTATAGCTATTAACTGCATTAGTAAACTGATCAGATTCAAACACCACCATCGGCATAAAAATACGATCAACCTTTTGCTCGATCAACTCCATAATATGCCCATGAACTAATTTGGCAGGAAAACAGATACTATCCGACATTACTGTACCGGCGCCCTTTTCATAAATCTCATGCGTCGAGTATGGTGATAACGTTACATTAATACCACTATTGGTTAACAACGTGTGCCAGAATGGGAAGTTTTCATATTGTCCTAACACCCGAGGAATACCGACATTAAGCTTAGATTCAGCATTATGGATATTGGTTCGATCAAATAACAACGCATTTTTATAATCAAACATATTAAATGCATTTTTATCTTGATATTGATTATTACTTAAAAAACGTTCACATTTATTACCAGAGTAATAACGCTGACCATTAGCAAAACGATAAATCATAATATCGCATTTATTTTCACAGCCCTTACAGCGTGATGGTTTCGCTTTATTATCTTCAGCTTTATGTAAATTATCTAATCCAATAAATTGTGATGGAGTTTGCTCTTGCTGATAGTGATTTTTCGCCACTAACGCCGCACCATAAGCCCCCATCAACTCAGGTATATTGGAGCTAGCAATCTGTGCGCCGGTTAACTGCTCTAGGGCACGAAACACCGCCGGATTTTTAAACGTCCCGCCTTGCACCACAATATGATCGCCCAATTTGCGCATATCATGTAATTTCAGTACTTTATGAATGGCATTTTTAATTACCGAAAAAGCCAGCCCGGCAGAAATATCGCCCATTGTTGCGTTTTCACGCAGTGCCTGTTTCACTTTTGAGTTCATAAACACTGTACAGCGTGTGCCCAAATCACAAGGGTTATTAGATTTACACGCTGCGTCAGCAAAATCGATGGTATTGGAATTAAGGGATTTGGCGAAAGTTTCAATAAATGAACCACAGCCAGAAGAACATGCTTCGTTTAACTCAATATGATTTACCACGCCATTGGCAATAAAGATGGCTTTCATATCTTGGCCACCAATATCCATGATAAAACTGACCTTAGGCTCAATATGTTTAGCGGCAGCAAAATGCGCCATTGTTTCGACTAAACCATCATCGATGGCAAAAGCGGCTTTTAGCAGTTCCTCACCATAACCAGTAACGCCAGTGCGAGCAATAATAATCTCTTTACCTGATGCCGCAATCTCATCTTTTAATACCGTTAAACCTTTAATTAATGCGGTAATTGAGTGGCCATTATTCGGCGCATAATAAGTAAAAAGTAGCTCGTCATCCTCACTAATTAAGGTAATTTTAGTGGTAGTTGAACCACTATCAATTCCCAAATACGCTTTCTGCTTTTGATAAGCGCTTAAAGCTAGACGAGGGATTTGAATATATTTGCGTTTTTGTTGCCAATCATCAAAAGACAAAGCTTGATTAAAGAGCGGTTTTAACCTAAAAGACTGATTGACTTGAATCTTGGTTGAGGCATTTAATCTATCAATAAATTCAGTGAGTGTAAGTTGACTACGTTCAATAGCATGAATCGCTGCGCCCCAAGCTGACAACAAAGTAGGATGTTCGGTGGTAACTATCTGATCTTCATTTAACTTTAGTGTCTCTAACGCGGCCTTGCCTAACGTAGGAATAAACGAAAACGGTCCACCAATCAACATTACTTTCGGTACAATATCATAACCACGAGCTAACGTATTGACCAATTGAATACAAACGGCATGTAAAACTGAATAGGCAATATTCTCTTTAGAGACATTTCGGCTAATTAAATTTTGCACATCAGTCTTAGCAAATACACCACAACGTGAAGCAATCGGATAGACTTTATCATGTTGAGTTGCCAGCAGATCAAACTCCTGCACTGGGGTATTAAGCAAGGTCGCCATCTGATCGATAAATGCCCCTGTGCCTCCAGCACAACTACCATTCATTCGAATATCAGGCGGACGATCAGGGAAAAAGAAGATCATCTTACTATCTTCCCCGCCAATATCGATTAACGTTCTAACCTCTGGATATTTGCGCTGCACCACTTCCGATGCGGCAACTACCTCTTGAATAAAGGCGATATCGGCTTTTTCCGAAATCCCCATCCCAGCAGAACCAGTCACCTTGACCGATAATACAATCTCTTCACCCAATTGCTGTTTAATTTCATCTAATAG
The DNA here is from genome assembly GCF_016100545.1 of Gilliamella sp. W8128. Taxonomy (NCBI): domain Bacteria; kingdom Pseudomonadati; phylum Pseudomonadota; class Gammaproteobacteria; order Orbales; family Orbaceae; genus Gilliamella; species Gilliamella sp. W8128. The sequence continues at coordinate 4,450 of NZ_JACFSE010000010.1, read as the reverse complement.
TGATAAAACTGTAGGAACAATATGGGTATTATGGCGAACATAATTGGTATAAACAAAATTATCTTGCTCATCAAGCACGACACATTTTGCAGTAGTAGAACCAACATCCAATCCAAGTCTATACATTTTTGACATAAACAAACTCACATTTGCAAAATTAGACTTAACCTATAATAGGGTCACAAATATTACTAAATAACTATATTTTTATTATGGGATTATTATAGCGAAATCTTTCTAATTTTTAATCTATTTGTTTGAAAAATGACATTTTTGGATATTTTTTAACTAGCAGAAACTAAAGAAAATAAATCTTATTGGCGCTAATCCTGCGCCAAACCTTGCTTAGCCGTAGCAATAACATTCTTTAAATCGATCCCTTGTGCTTTTGCAGCAAAAATACAACCGCAATAACATTGACGATAAACATCGTACTCCTTACAAAGTTCGATAGAACGCTTATAACCATTATTCTTTTTGAAATCAGAAGGCAGATAATTTACCGAAAAAAGCTCTTGAATCTCAAAACCAATTTGGTTAATTTTTTGACTATTCTTTTTCGGACTTAGCGTTAAAGCACTAGCGAAATAATCAAAACCTAACTCTTGTGCTTTAATCGCTGCCAAATCTAAGCGCATCTTATAACAAAGATGACAACGCTCTCCGCCTTCTGGTGCATCACGTAGATGCTCGACCTGCTTAATAAATTCTGCTGGTTGGTATGGGGCTTCTAAAAACTGTACATTGTTGCCGGTTTTTTGATTAAAGTCGGCAATAAACTTCTGCTGAACCTTACTGCGATATTCATATTCCACGCGCGGGTGAATATTGGAATTAGCAAAATAAATCGTAATATCGGCATACTGCGCCAAATACTCCAGTACATAAGTACTACATGGTGCACAGCAACTATGAATTAGTAACTTTGGTCGCGCCGACGCCAACTGCCAATCAGCAATCACCTCTTGCAAAACTGAATCATAATTTACTTTATTATGTGGATTTAATTTTTCGAGAATATCTTTGGCATTAATTAACATTGGGACTCTTTCAGTATCAGACTGATTGATGAATTTTAACGCGCGTATAATATAGCGATCTGCTAAAGCGTTCAAGTTTAAGTTACAATTTTGTTTTTCCGGATTAACATTTAATTTTTTCGCTAAATTTGCGGTGATTAAAAACCCCGTTCCTCAATTTTTTAAATGCCAATTTCACCATTTTGCAGCAGTCAAAAAGTGACAAATGCCTAAATCATGAGTTAGACATTTTTAATAAAGTGTTTCAACAGAATTTTTTGACTAACTATGCGGCGGTGAACTAGTCACAGACGATATCATTATCACCGCTAACTTTCTAAACTAACACTTAGGCAGTTTGTAATATTTTTTTATTTTTATCCCTTTATGTATAGGGAACTCGGATTGGATTTATTTCTCAATAATATCGGATCCGGTTTATCACTATGCATATAGGGAACATGTTATAAAACCCTTTTAGAGGGTTTGATTATAAGTGTGTAGCTATTTCTCTAGCCACGTCTAAAGCTATCTGATCCCACGCATACTCAATAACCGAAGTAACTTTTGCATCTTTTACTCCGCTATCATTCTGTTTAGTAGAAAATTCTTTAGTCCATCTATTGCCTGATAATTCAAATGTTACATTTAAAATTACGCTCGCACTATCAATATTCGTTACTCCATAAGTGAATTTTGTTTTAGCATTATTAACTATTAATGTTAACTTTCTACCGCCAGAATTTAAATCTGCGTACGTGCTAATTGCTTCTTCAATTCTTGATGAAAGACCTATTCCAATCGGAATTCTAGTACGAGTCCCACCACCAACAAATCCTGAGGCCCCTTGTATATCAATTCGTGACGTAAAATCACTAGGAATCCATGTTATATCCAAGCTTTGTTTTTTAGTAATATGTATCTCTGATTTTATTTGCTTTAATGATTGATAAGACAACCTATCATTAAATTGATGATGAACACTACAACCAGAGAAAACAAAACCTAAACACGTTAATAATAATAATTTTTTCACCCCATTCTCCTATAAATAATTTTGATAGATAGTATAAAATTTGTTAGCCAAGTGCAATAAAAGTTATTAATTCAATCATTCTCATAATAGAGGAAATTATTTTTATCAATCTGGTACGATATTTTATCGACAATACTTATTTTTCCAATATCAAATAAAGAAGAATGAAAATGTTCTATTGATGCCATTAAATCAATATAACTATATATTTTATTTGAGATCGCCATTTTATCAAAATCTGGGAACATAAAATAATCATTTCTTATTAAAATAGAATAAAAATAACATATTGAAGTGTTTTTTAAATCAACACCAAAATCATTTTTAGCTTCATAATCAACAAACAAGGTCACTCAATATTGAGACAAATTTCCATTCTCATAATCATCTTTAAAATAATCCTTACCTACAATTTTCACGTAGCTTATCGTTGCTTTTTTGTACATCAATGATAATTTTAGCTCTTTGTAAAAGTTTGGTTACTTCATCTGCTGAGTGGTCGTATGACAGGCATAAAAAAACCGCCTACACGGTAGTGAACCGTGTTCTGCAATTTGAGGAGTTGTAACTCGATTTCTAAACTACCTATACGGCAGTGAACGACATTTTATAGGTTTGGCGGTGAGCATTTTTTTTCTAAACTACCTATACGGCAGTGAACTGATGATCTCGTAATTGAGAAACACTACCATCTTTCTAAACTACCTATACGGCAGTGAACTAGAATCCAGTATACTATAAATGCAGTTGGCAAAAAGGCAAAGTCCATTTTTACCAATAAAAACCCTTTTTTTGAGCCATTTTTCAAAGTGTTGATTTTTAATTATTTTATTTTAAGTTAAAAAAAAGGGTTAGCAATAAGTAGGAATTTAAGTTTCAAAAACCCCTCTCCTCAAATTTTTTTATTCTTTGAGTTTCGGACGTTTGTTGTTTTACGGTTGTTTCTATATGGTGATTACGTCCGAGTTAAGAGGGTTGCCGCGAACCCTCTTTACCATCTCCCGCGGCGACCACGCAAGTGGTCACTGCGTGACTGCCTTCCGCCTTCGTTCGCTTTTAACGCACCGGCTGTGATTTGTTCCTGACAAAGCACCGCCTTGGCAAACATCCCTGTTTGCCATGCTAACCTCTCTCAGTTGTCAGCACGTTGCCAATGTCGCACCACAAAATCGTTTTTATCACCCTAACGTTATTTTTCTTATCCTTAGCTTCAATACCTAAGAACTAAGAAATAATAGCTAAGGATAGACACAGATTCCAAACCTGCTGTAGGAACTCGGATCAGAAATATACACGGTAGCACCAGAAGACCACCAGGAAACTACAAAATAGTGGTTATTAGCAAGCTCATACTTATCACTCGTCCAAAACGTATACACAGAACCTACAGCACGGAAGCCGGAATCAGTGTAATAGTCCATATACCCCCACTCCGCGATGAGCCCTGCACCAATGTGACGTACGAAAACATTATCTGGTGACGTAGGCGTTGCACTTTGGCATCCAACCAAACTACCACAATTCACATTAGTATAATCCTTGACTTTTATGAGACGGTATCCAAGACTATTACACCAAGATGACACATTAGAATAGTAATATCCATAGTTACTACTAAAATCAGGAGAAAAACCTTGAACAACAAACCATTGCTTTAACTCAAATCCATATTTGATGACGGCATTACCTCTTCTATCACGACCGACTAACTCAAACACCTGCGGCAAAGATGGTCTGGCGATTTGACCTGGATTAAGTGAACTCCATTGCGAGCGTGTAGCAACAGGACCAGTTAGGGTGACTCGAACGCTGGTACTTGTTGAATTGGTCATCGTTGCCGTAATACCACCATGAGAAACCGGAGCCCAAGATAAGGCCTGACTAATACCACCTAACTTTAAATCAAAATACAACTTATTAGCACCAGTAGTTGGGAAGTTTAAACCATAAGACGACGGCGTAACTGACTGTGGTAGAAACCCCCTAAGATGGTCGTCCCAAATGGCAGCATCAGAAAAACCATCCCTAGAGGCGTCATCAGGTTTTACCACACAAATCACTGGCGTTTGCTTAGGATTAATATAATAAGTGGCATTACCTGCCGTAAAACGACTTTCATTAGGTACACCATAACGTGTTTTTAATGTACCGTTAGTATTAGATAATGTTAGTTTATAAGGCGCTTTATCGTCACAAATAGTCAACACTTCATTACGGGCAACAGTTCGACCATTTTTATCGACAATGGATAATCTTAAACTACCGGTAGCGGTGACACCATTAACTCCCTGACCATCGCCATCATCATCCCCCCAATAATTATACGGTGTGCCAATAAGTGAACTTAATGCAATAGAATCAGTATCCCTTGGTACTAACATACCAATATCATTAA
>NZ_JACFSE010000043.1:0-256 GCF_016100545.1 Gilliamella sp. W8128 | reverse complement strand
CGTTTTTGTGGTTAATGCATAATTAGCAAAAGAGATAGACTGTAATACAACCATGGTTAATACCAAAACCATCGGCCGAGATAAACAGGCTAAACCAAGAAATTTTGAAAAATTATGCGGAAATTTTGGAAATTGTCGAAATAATAAACTGTAGTGAAATAATAAACGGTGTGAGCTTAACTTTAGATAGGTGAAATTATAGGTTGGGCAGGTTGCGTGTTGCGTGTTGCGTGTTGAAAATTATAATCCATATCAG